>CAINEA010000497.1 GCA_903847525.1 uncultured Acetobacteraceae bacterium
AGGCTTGCCTTTGGTGGGGGTCCAGGGGGCAAAGCCCCTTGGCCTTGCTTCCTACCCGAACGCCGGCTTCACCTGTTCGCACAGCAGGCGCAGCGAGTGCAGCACGCGGTCATGGGGGATCGCGTTCCCGCAGTTCAGTTCGGCAAGAATGCCGTCCAGGCCAAGTTCGGCTTGCAGATCCTTCAGCCGCTGCGTGACCTGTTGCGGCGTGCCGACGATGACTTTTTCCTTGAGCACATCGTCGAAATTGATCGATCGCAGTGCCTGGCCGCGTTCGGCCCGCTGTTCGGTGGCCCGGGCGCCTTCCAGCTGCGCCGAGTCTTCCAGTTGCTTGCCGAGTGCCGCGTAGAAATTCATGATGCTGCTGCGCGGTTCGCTGACTGCCTGGGCCTCGGTGTCGGCAACATACACGGGTACGCGTAGATACACCCGGCCTTCGCCGGGATGGCCGGCAGCCCGCCAGGCGGCGCGGTATTCGCGGATGTTCGGGCCGAGCTCGGATAATGTGCCAAGGCGCACGGCGGCAAAGATAGGGTAGCCGGCCGTGCCGTTGGCCGCAAAGGTCTCGGCGTTGGTCGCAGCGACGCGGATTTCCGGATAGGGCTTTTGCAGCGGCTTTGGTACCAGATGAACGTTCTCGAAGTTATGGAACGGACCGTGATGCGTGAAGGTTTCCTGGGTCCACGCCTTCTTCAGGATCTCCAGGGTATCCGCAAAGCGCTCGCGGCTTTCGGCATAGGGCACGCCATAGGCCATATAGGTCCGCGGGAAACCACTTCGGCCGACGCCGAAGATCAGGCGGCCGTGGCTGATATGGTCGACGGTCGCAACTTCCTCGGCCAGCCGGAGCGGATGGCAGAGTGGCAGCACCTGTACAGCTATGCCGATCTTCACCCGCTTGGTGCGCGACGCGATCGCGGCAGCGACCGTTAGCGGCGAGGCGAGCACGGAGCGGGTGGGCGCGACATGCAACTCGGCCAGCCAGATCACATCCAGGCCGTATTGTTCCGCCGCGTCCACCTGTTCGAAGGACTGCGCGAATGACGTGGCGTCATCCAATCCAGCCGGGCGCTGGAACTCATGAAACATCCCGAATTCCATAGGCGCTCTCCCTGGCCGCGGCACTTTTTCCGCAAGTTGTTGTGTCGGTCGTTCGCGAGCATAGGCACGGGCTCGCGATACCGCCAACTGCCGGGGTTTCTTCGTCAGTAATCCTTCTGATAGATCACCGCGATACCGGTGCCCTGGCTGCTTTCGTTGCCGGTTGCGGATGCGGTACCGGTGCCCACGGTGCCCTCCACTTTCAGGCTCTTGGTGATGTCGATCTGCACCACGCTCTGGGTGCCGCTGCCGGTCAGCGACTGCCGGGCGCCGATATAGATGCCCGGTGAGATATAGCGGCCGGCATCCAGCGTGGATCCGCCACCGTTGCTGCCGATGGACAGCCGGTCGAGCCCAAGTTCGGTGCGCACGGTGTTCAGCGGATCGCCGAAGCCGGGTGTGACGCCGGTCAACGACGCCAAGGCAGCAGCGATCTGGGCGAGCTCCAGCGGTTGCAGGGTGGCGGCGCTACGGCCGAGCAGCAACTGGGACAGCACCTCGTCCTGCGGCAGCGGCGGCGACGAACTGAGTGTGATCTTCGGCGAACTGGCACTGCCGGTAATGGCCAGATTGGCGGTGACGCTTGCGCCAGTCCGGCTGGCCAGGAAGTTCAGGGACGGGTCGGTCAGGCTGCCGCCGTCAAAACCGATTTCACCCTTGGTGAAG
>CAINEA010000498.1 GCA_903847525.1 uncultured Acetobacteraceae bacterium
GATCTCGCGTCCGTCTCACCGATTGTGCGCTCAGTCTCAATCAGCGTGCGTCGGACACACCCGATAGTCTCAGCGAATCTGCGTCAGAAACCGACCTCGATTGCGCGTCCGCCACATTTCGATTGCGCGCCGCTACAGGTAAAGGCCCCGAAGCGAAAGCATAGCGGGCGAACCCCGTGGGCAGCCTCGATGAAGCAGGAAGCAGCCCAGGGAAACCTGGGAACCTCGGTCCTTCAAGGCCAAGAGCATGTCAGACCAGCAGGCGGGCCTGACGGGGCACGCCAGCCGTCTACTCAACGTTTTGAGACACGCAAGACGCCTGGGATAACCGTCGCCGGCCGACGTGGCGCGAACGCAGAAACGACGCAGATCCGACGCGGTAGCGACGTGGTTCGAACGTGGTCAGAGATGGTGCCCATGCACCATTGCACCAGTGGTGCGGCGACAGCGGCGGCGGTACAGCATCCGGCGCGGTGACGGCCAAGCGCGCTTGGCCCTGTGTCCGATTAGGGCAAGCCCTAGAAGGACGTCCCAGGCCATACCGTACGATAGGGCTTTTCTGTCCGATTAGAGTTACTTTGACTTTTTCGGACGTATATACGATGAACATCTAGACCCTAATCGGACATCGGAGACGGACATGCTCATCGGTTACGCTCGCACCAGCACCACCGACCAGACCGCAGGCATCGACGCGCAGATCCGCGATCTGGTCGCCGCCGGAGCCGAGAAGCTGTTCACCGAGCAGACCAGCAGCATCGGCGCCCGCCCTCAGCTCGACGCCGCTCTAGAGTTCACCCGCGATGGGGATGTCCTGGTCGTGACCAAGCCGGACCGGCTGGCGCGCAGCACGGCGCAGTTGCTCCAGATCGTCGACGAGCTCACCGGGCGTGGCGTCGGGGTCGTCATCCTGTCAATGGGCGGCGAGCGCCTCGACACCCGTAACCCGACCGCCAAGCTGATGCTGACCATCCTTGCCGGGGTCGCCGCATGGGAGCGGGAGATCATGCTGGAGCGGCAGCGCGAAGGCATTGCCAAGGCCAAGGGGGAGGGGAAGTACACCGGGCGCAAACCGTCGATCGACACGGCTACAGTCGCCGCCATGCGGGCGCAGGGGATCGGTCCGGCAGCGATCGCCAAGCAGCTCGGGGTTGCCCGTAGCTCAGTCTACAGGCTGTTGGGGGAGGCGGTGTAGCCCTACGGTCAGCACCACCGGTGCAATGGTGCATGAGGACCTCACTGACCACGTTCGCACCACGTCGCTACCGCATCGGATCTGCGGCGTTTCTGCGTTCGCGCCGCATCGGCCGACGACGGTTATCCCAGGCGTCTCGCGTGTCTCAAAACGCTGAGCGGACGGCTGGAGCGCATTCGCGCCACCGATGTTCTCACAGATTGTGCGTCGGGCCGTACATCATTGCGCGCCGCTACAGCTAGACAGCACCCACGTCCGCCAGCCGTCGCTCTTCCTCCACGATGTAATCGCGGATCACCGGAACGTCGTCGCGCCGGTCGGACAGCAGTAGCTGGAACACGAAGTTGGACCCATGCAGGAAGCCTAGTTCTGCCGAGGCAAGGTAGAAATCCCACATCCGGCAGAACCGCTCGCCCATCATCGTCACGGCCTCATCCCGTCGTGCGTCGTAAGCTTGGCGCCAATGCCGGAGGGTCCAGTAATAATGTAGGCGCAGGCTCTCGCAATCGTCGCACCAGGTGCCAGTGCGCTCCAAGGACGCGAACACCTCCGACAGCGCCGGCACATACCCGCCCGGAAAGATGTATTTACGGATGAACGGCGCCGTGGTGCCCGGCAGCGACATCCGGCCGATACAATGGACCAACGCGAAGCCCCCCGGTTTCGTCAGCCGCTTGATACTGGTGAAATAGGTATCGAATTCGGAAATCCCTATGGCCTCCATCATGGCGATGGAAACTACCCTGTCGTAGGTGCCTTCCAGCACTCGATAATCCTGCTCGATGAAGGTCACCCGATCCGCCACGCCTTCTGCCTCGGCACGTGCCTTGGCGACCGTGATCTGCTCCGGGGACAACGACACCGAAGTCACCCGAACATCGTAATTGCGCGCCAGGAATGTTGCCAGCGCTCCCCAGCCGGAGCCGATCTCGGCCACACGCATCCCCGGCTCCAGCCGCAACTTGGCGGCAATATGACGCAGCTTGTCGATCTGCGCCTGATGCAGGCTAACGTCCGGAGACGCGTAATAGGCGCAGGAGTAGGTCATCGTTTCATCGAGCCAGAGGCGGTAGAAATCCGGCGGAATATCATAGTGGTGGCGAATGTTTTTGGCGGCTACGCCCAGTGGGTTGCGCTGCTGGGTGCGCCGCACCGCGCGCCATACCCGGCGCAGTGCCTTCTGTGCCGGATGCGCCGCCAGACCTGACCTGTTGATGGAGAACAGGTACAGCAGGTCGAACACCGTCCCGCCATTCTCCATCACCAACCGCCCGTCCATATAGGCCTCGGCGGTCTTCAACTCGGGATTGAAGAAGATCTCTCGTTCCACGGACTTGTCGGTCAGCCGGATCGCCACTTCCGGCCCACAATCGGTGGCACCGAAAACATGGCGAACACCCGCGTGATCCTCGACCAGAAGTCGCCCTTTACGGACGAAGCGCCTCAGCAAGTGGGAGAGCAGTCGCATGACGAACGGATCCTCGGATAAAACCGGTCAAGCGGGATAAACGGTCAACCCCGCTGCCACGGAACCAGCGCCGGGGAGAATATAGGCCACCTTGATCTCCTCTGTAATCCGCACCCACTCCGCCATACCGTGTTTTGAGCGGTTCCCAGCCGCGCCATATCCCGCTGCGCTGTGCGTCGTCTCGGCCATGACGGCACGCGGTATTCCATCACCGGGCGGGCGTGGCGGCTGGTATCCGGCGACCGTGGCGCGAGTGCTGAAGGCGGCGTAGGCCCCAGACAAACAAAGGGGGCGGCAACCCTGCGGCTACCGCCCCGTATCTGCGTGGTTCAGGCTACCTTGCGACGACGCGTCAGGGCCACCCCGGCCAAGCCGATGCCCAACAGTGCAACGCTGGTCGGCTCAGGCGTGGTGACGTCGATGATCCGCTCGGCGGTGACGAAAATGCCGTCCTCCGACTGATTTGGCAGAGCGCCGATCGCGGTGACATCGAACGTGTCGAGCCCATCGCCATTGTAGCTGAGGAGCCAGACCGTCGAGTTGCTGCCGAACTCGCTGGTCACGATCGCATTGCCGTTCAGGCCGGTGAATTGTGACGCCGGCGCGAACTGGATATCCACGGCGTAGTTGGCAACGTAAAAGCCTTCCAGCGGATTACCCGACGCACCAAGGTTGAGCGGCACGACGCTGACGGTTTCGGCTGATGCGATATGAACGTCTCCGCCGCGGGCGGCCTGCAGCACACTGACGGTACCGTCTGCCTTGATGGCGCGGATTCTTCCACTCCCCTCCGAGGAGACAAGCAATTGTCCCGCATATTTGCCGTACGCAGTGCTGGCAATGTCCATGCCTTCGGTATCCTCCCCGACACTGGCGATCAGGGACGGTGTTCCGGCGGAGTTAATTTTGTAGATATTGCCCTGGTTCGTGCTGACCAGCATGGCACCGCCAAAGGAGCTGCCGGGATCGAACAAAATCTGTTACAGCCCAGGTAGCCAGCGACACCTCACGCCAGCCGGAGTTCCGCGATCAGCGTCTTCGGGTCGGCGCACAGGGTTGCCAGCAAGTCCCAACCTTGTTTTCGCGCGGTTGAGATCAAGGTTCGGATAATCGCGAAGTCCTCCGCTCCCACGACCGACCGGAACCCGCC
>CAINEA010000499.1 GCA_903847525.1 uncultured Acetobacteraceae bacterium
CTCCTTGGTTCCCCACGCTATAGAACCGTTGACGAGAGTCGGGTGGTCGGCTTCCTGCTCTCCCCTTACGAGATTGCTGCTGGCCGTCGTGCGGCAGATATTCCCAAGGCGCGCGCTGTGCTGGAACGCTGCCTTGCGCTCGGCTTGCCGCATCACGTCACTCCCGATGGGCGGCGCTTTTTCGACCCCGCCGAATTGGTGAATTTCATCAAGTTCGCCCACTTCAAATGGGGCGAGACAATGTGGATGGAGCGTGGTGTTGGCATGTTGCGGCGGCTGATGTCCGAGGCGGTGCCGGGAGCGTCGGCGGTGCTACCGCCGGATATTGCCAACCTGCCCGCACAGCGTTACCGGGCGAGAATTCTGCGCCATTTCAACCTGCCCGACCGCCGCGTCGGCGAGCGTTTGCGGCTGCGCCTGCCATTGCCGATTGCGGGAGAGACAATCGGCGCACTCGATATCGAATTTCTCCCGCCTGATGGCCTGCCCTGCGAAACCCGCTGCGCACCCGGCAGGCTCGATGTGGTGCTGGCGGTGCCGCCAAGCCAAGTGGTGACAATCGGCGTCTGCTGCGATTTTACCGCGACGGTCACCGCACCTAACCCACAGGCCCGGCTCGATCCGGTCGAGGCGGAACTCTACACTCGGTCCGCCGAAGGGTTGATTCGGGTGAATGCGCGGGTGCAGGCTTTGTCCGCACGGTTGAGCAGCGGGGTGGCGGATCAAACCACGCTGGTCCAGCGCTTCTGGGATTATCTGTTCGATGATCTGGACCTGGGTTTCACACACTACGATGTGCTGGATGCCCAAAATCCGCTGGATTGGACGCTTGATCACGGTCGCTATAACTGCCAACTCGGTGCGGCACTGTTGGCGGCGCTGTGCCGGGCGCGCGGCATTCCGGCGCGGCTGGTCTCGGGCTACACGCTCAACCCAGTGCTGCCGACGTTTCACACTTGGTGCGAAATCTGGTTTGACGGCCAGGGCTGGCGGCCGTTTGATCTGTATTCGATGGACCTCTGCGGCGGTGAGCGCAGCAACCCCTGGCGGCACCACTATTTTGGGCGGATTGATCACCGCATGGTGACCGAGCGGCCGCCGCTCCTGTTCAACGGCACTGGCGCGGTGCGGCTGCCTGCCGCATGGCATATGGTGTCCGCAACGCTGGAGCCGGGGGTTATCACGACCTTCGAAGATCTCGCCACCGGCGCGATGATTTACAGCGAACAGGCAGAAATTGCCGTGATGGCATCATCAACTGCCACGGCGGCGACATCAGGCGTCGATGCGGCCTTGTAAAGTGAAGGCCGGGCCGTTGCGACCGGTCACGATCACCTCCTCAGGCCCAAAATCGAACGGAGCCAAACCAGCGCGCAACGCTGCCTCACCGCGTTTCAGTAGACCGACTGACACGCCCATCTTGTCGGCAAGCATCCGATGATGACCGTCATCCCAGGTATTGCTGCCGTGGCTGACATAAACATAAAGGTGCGCCATGCCGGGTAGCGGATGAAAGCCGCCTTGTTCGCGGATTTGCTGAATCAGCGCCGTGTCTTCACCAAGTTGTGCCTGTGCACCCACTTCAGGGTAGCGCGCAGCAAGACTGCTTCGGCACATCAAGGTGTTCACCGCCACAGTGTCTGGGCTGATGATGAAATTCACCCGATACAGCCTTCGGACAGTCGGAAAAAACTGCACAAATTCTTGGAGGTAGCAGGCGGGCTTGCCGGAAGCGCGCATCGCTTCGAACTGCAGTTCAAGACGCTGCGGATGCGTCAGGTCGTCGTCATCCCACTGACAAATCACTGCCCCACGCGCCGAATTCCAGCTGAGATTGCGCAACGCGCCGAGGGTGCGTTTGCCGTTTGGCAACACCACACGGATATCATCCCGCCCGAGAGCCGCCACCACGGCCTTGATCGCATCACCGTCCGAGGGTTGTTCGGCGTCGACCACAATCACCAATTCACGGTGCGGGTAGGTCTGGGCGCAATAGGCAGCAAGGCTTGCCTTGAGCATCTGCATGCGGCGCTCAACCGGCATGGTAACCATCAGGCAACTGATCAGAGGGATATTTGAGGCCATGGAATCCAAAACTAGCTACACCGTTGCTAAGGTCATATTCGTAACATTATGTGAGTGTCCATCCACGAACATGTTGATTTGGATGAGTTGGTTGTGATTCCATGGTCTGCGCACCGATTCGCAGGAGCCTTGGATGTGGACGACGGAGAACCGCGGTCGCTATGACCGTAGCAAGCTGCGCTACCCGAGCGATCTGACGGACGAGGAGTGGTCGTTGGTCGTGCCTCTCATTCCAGCGGCCAAACGCGGCGGCAACAAGCGAACGGTTGACGTCCGCGCGGTCGTTGACGGGATTATGTATATTCTCAGCACGGGCCGCCAGTGGGCTGCGCTGCCGAAGGACCTGCCGCCGCGCAGCACGGTCAACAGCTACTTCCTGCGCTGAGCTCATGACCGGGTTGTTTTACTCCAAGGGTTACTGCGCAGGATGGAATGGGCCAAGTGCGATGAGCAAGTTGCTGACCTAAAAGAACGAATCGGCGCCTTGAATTCCGTTGGCCGACAGCCGTGAGAGCCTTTCCAGACTCTTACCCGGTCCAAGGCCTTCATGGTGATGTTGTTCCAGTCAAGCCCGTCAAGACCTTGGCGCCTGTTGGTTCAGCGAGATGGGCCAAGCAGGCCGGCAAGCATCTCACGGCTCGCGCATCCCCTCGTTGATGACCGGCAGGATGCGGCCCAGCAGGTAGTTCAGCACCGTCCGCTTGCCCACTTTGATGTCAGCGGTAACGGGCATGCCGGGGGTGACCCGGAAGTTCGGCGGCACGTCGTGCAGGGCCAGGCGGTCGAGCGAGATCCGGGCGCGGTAGAACGGCTCCGTCGAATTGCCCGGTATGGGCACAGCGCCGGGACTACGGCTGGATTGCGTGTCGGCGGCGGTGAAGCTGTCCGGGCTGACGACGCGCACAGTGCCTTCGGCCATGCCGTAGGTGCTGAAGGGAAACGTGTCGAACTTGACGGCGACAGGATCACCGACATGTACAAAGCCGTCGTCGCGGCCGGCGATGTTGGCCTCGATCTCCATCGGTGAATCGGTGGGCACGAGAGTGATGAACTGCTCACCCGATTGCAGCACCGAACCGACCGACACCCTGGCCAGCGTGAGCACCGTTGCATCCCGGTCGGCGCGCAACTCCACCAATTGCCGGCGCAGTTGCGCCTTGTTCAATTGTTCGCGGGCATCGCTGAGCTTGCGGACCTGCTCGGTCAGCGTCTGCGATGTCTGCGCCTTCCAGTTCTGCATATAGCCGTCGCGTTCGGCTTCCATCGCACCGAGGTCGCGCTTCGCGGTTTCCCCGGTTTCGATGGCGGAGGCGAGACCGCGGGCGATCTCCAGCCGGCTATCCGTCGCGGCAAGTGAATTCAGCTTGCTGCCGACCTGCAGTTTTTCCAGGTTCTTGCGCATCGCCTCGACGTCCTGCGCGACGGTGAGGCGGTTACGGTAAGCCGACGCATCGGCCGCCGACCGGTTCACAGTTGCTTGCAGACCGTCGATCTTCTGGCGGAAGTTCTCCAGCTTGTAGCTGCGCTCGGCCGCACGTTGGGCGTAGATCGCGGCCTGTAGCGACAACGACGGATCGAGCCCGGAGTAGGTGAAGGGCTTTTCATCCGCTTCCGCCTGTAGTCGGGAAACCTCGGCCTGCAGGCTGGCGACCTGGCTGACGAGCGCGCCCATATCGGCCACCGCGAAGGTGGGGTCTAGCCGCGCGAGTAGATCGCCCGCACGGACCTGCTCGCCTTCATGCACTTCGATCGACCGTACGATCGCTGTTTCCAGGGGCTGGACGACAATGTTGGCCGAGCGAGACACCACGCGCCCGGACGCGGATACCACCCGGTCCACATGGATCAGGCCGAGCGCGACAACGCAGGCGGCGAACATCGAGCTGACGACCCAGATCGTGCCGCGTGCCGAGCGTGGCACCGGCATCGAGAGAATGCCGGCCGAAGGTGACTGGAATTCCAGGACCACTGGCAGGGTCGCATCGTCGCCCGCTGCGTTCCTGCCCCCGAAAATCCGCTTAGTCGCCTTGGAGGAGGGTTGGGCCGATCGCTGCATGAGGGGTACCCTGATGATCCATGTGACGGTTCTGCTGCGCCCAGAGTTGGCGATAGAGAGAGCAGCGTTCAAGCAAAGTGCGGTGCGGCGCGATGTCTACCAGCTTGCCCTTCTCCAGCACCAGGATCTGGTCGCATTCGGTCAGCGAGGACAGCCGGTGGGAGACGATCACCATGGTGCGGCCGCGCGCGATCCGGTTGAGGTTGGCATTCACCAGCGCCTCGCTTTCCGGATCCAGTGCACTGGTGGCCTCGTCCAGGATCAGGATGCGAGGGTCCTGGATTAGCGCGCGGGCGATCGCCAGGCGTTGCTTCTGGCCGCCGGAGAGGTTGGGGGAGCCTTCCTCGATATAGGTTTCATAACCGTTCGGCATCCGCTCGATGAATTCCTCGGCGCCTGCAAGGCGGGAGGCACGCACGACATCCTCGATCGTCAGGCCAGGACGGCCGGCGATGATGTTGTCGCGGATCGAACCGCGAAACAGAAAATTATCCTGCAGCACGACGCCGAAGCTGGAGCGCAGATGGCGCAGATTGATCTCACGCAGGTCGGCGGCATCGATCTTCAGGAAGCCCTGGTAGTCGCGGTTGATGCCCTGCAGCAGACGCGCCAGGGTGGATTTTCCTGAGCCGCTGCGGCCGACCACGCCCATCATGGTGCCGGCCGGGATCGAGAAGGTGACACGGTCCAGAGCCGGCACTTTGGTGCCGCCATAGGTGAACGACAGATCGTCCACGATGATCGCGCCTTCGAAATTTGGTCGCTGTCCCCCGGACGCGGCGTCGGCTTCCAATGGACGGTTCAATACCGATCCGGCCTCGCCGATGGCGGAGCTGAACTCCTCGAAATCCTCGATCAGACGTGCCAGGCCAACCAGGGGC
>CAINEA010000500.1 GCA_903847525.1 uncultured Acetobacteraceae bacterium
ACGCTTTACCTCCGCCGCCGACATCGACTACGCCGCCGCGCTGATCGCGGCCCATGCCGGGGCCGGGGCAGACGTCGGCCCCCTGGCTTCCTGAACGGAAAAATTTACCTATGCCCAAAATGATTTTCGTCGAACGCGACGGAACCCGTCGCGAGGTGGATGCACCCATTGGTCTGTCCGTCTTGGAGGTCGCGCACAAACACGGCGTCGATATCGAGGGCGCATGTGAGGGCTCGCTCGCCTGTTCCACCTGTCATGTGATCGTCGACCCCGCCTGGATCGGCAAGCTGTCCGAACCGACGGAGGACGAGGAGGATATGCTCGACCTCGCGTTCGGGCTGGAGGAAACTTCGCGCCTGGGCTGCCAGATCGTTATCAGTGAGGCGTTGGACGGCCTGGTCGTGCGACTGCCCGCTGGCAGCCGCAACATGTTACTCGATTAGTATGCGCCCCCCGGGGATGCGTATCGTCGTCGCGATGTCGGGCGGCGTGGATAGTTCGGTGGTTGCCGGGCTGTTGCACGAGGCTGGGCATGAGGTGATCGGCGTTACGCTGCAATTATACGATCAAGGCGCAGCAGCCGGCCGTAAGGGCGCCTGTTGTGCCGGGCAGGATATTCATGATGCCAAGCGGGTCGCCGACCGCCTGGGTATCGCCCATTACGTGATAGACGCCGAGGCCCGCTTCGCCCAGGCGGTCATCGCCGATTTCGCCGACAGTTACGCTTCCGGGGAGACCCCGGTGCCCTGCGTCCGCTGCAACCAGACCGTGAAATTCGCAGACCTGCCGACACTGGCACGCGGCCTTGGCGCCGAACGCCTGGCCACGGGCCATTACGTCCGCCGGATTGACGGCCCCGATGGCCCCGAACTTCATCGCTCCGTTGATCCTGCACGGGATCAGAGTTGGTTCCTGTTTGCCACCACCCGTGATCAACTGGCGTTCTCACTGTTTCCCCTGGGCGACATGGTGAACAAGGACGCCGTCCGCGCCGAGGCGTCGCGCCTGGGTTTGGAAGTGGCGGACAAGCCCGACAGCCAGGACATCTGCTTCGTCCCCTCCGGCAGCTATGCCGACATTGTCGGCCGCCTGCGGCCCGATGCGCTGGCGCCCGGGGAGATTGTCAATCGTGCGGGCCAGGTAATGGGCCGACATGACGGCGTTGCCCGTTACACCGTGGGCCAGGGCAAGCGCCTGGGGCCCGCAGCGGTGGAACGTGGGGAGCGCCAGGTGGTGCTGGCCACCGATCCAACCACAAGGCGTATCGTGATCGGCCCGCGCCACGCCGGCACAACGCGGTTGCGGCTGTCGGAGGTCAACTGGCTCATCCCGATCCCTGCCGGGCCAATTGCTTGCCGGGTGAAGCTGCGTGCCCGCGAGGCGCCGCAGCCGGCGACAGTGGTGCCGACGCCCTGGGGCGTGGAAGTGAGTATGGACAACCTGGTGCAGCCGGCCCCTGGCCAGGCCTGTGTATTCTATGCCGGTGAGCGTATTCTGGGCGGCGGCTTTATTCGCCGGCCCGACTGGCGCCCCGCTTCCCAAACGGCTCATTCAGATATCTCCGGGGGGGAGGTTGACGGCTTGGCCCTTGGGGGGCTATCTCCCGCGCCTCTCGGATAGGATGGCGGCGTAGCTCAGCGGTAGAGCAGGGGAATCATAATCCCTTGGTCGGTGGTTCAAATCCGCCCGCCGCTACCATTCTGCCGACTTCCTCGATTTCCTGAGGGGGCGATGTGAACGTCAGATTGGATGCCCCCTTGGATCTTGTGTCGAAGGCAGTCCCGGTTCCCGTGGGCGAACCCGGCACTCAGGCGTATTTCGATACCTTCGCCGCGCATCGCGCGTTCATCACGCCACATATCCGGGAATTTGCCGCATATGCCCGCTGGCAAGATCGGCGCGTACTGGAGCTTGGCTGCGGAATCGGCGCGGATGCGGTCGGTTTCATGCGGGCAGGCGCCGAATATACCGGCGTAGACATTTCCCGGTCGGCGTTGCGCCAGGCTCGCCAATGGTTTCGGCTGGCGGGTGTTGATGGTGGGCTGATCCATGCCGATGCCGTGGATCTGACGGAGCACGTGCGGCAAGCTTCATTCGACCTTATCTACGCGTTCGACGCCCTGCATCGGATGGCAGATCCGGAAGCAGTGATCCGCCAAGCACGACGCGCGATCCGGCCAGATGGCGAGTTTCGGCTGATGCTGCCAGCAAGCGAGTCCTGGGCGGATGCGCTGGCGGCAGCCGGGTTGGAGCCAGCGGACGTGCCAGGCGATTTATTGGCTCCTGCCTATTCCCGCGCCGAGGCTCGGGCATTGCTGCGCGCAAATGATTTCGCTGCCATCTCGATCATCCAGGACCACATCTTCCCCTATGTGCCCGAGGCCTATGCGCGTGGGGAGTATGAGTTGCAGCCCTGGTTCGCGGCCATGCCGCAGGCGATGTTCCGGGCGCTGGAGCAGCGCTTCGGTAGACATTTGCTGATTGTCGCCCAGCCAGCGTGAATTTTCTGATTTGCAGCCCGGTTATGCCGGCGGCAAGGCTGCCATGGCAGCGCGGTAGGCATTGGTTACTTCGGGTCCGAAGCAGGCAAAGACCACCCCGGTAATTGACGGATAGGCGGCCAGGGAGGCGGCTACCGTCTGGACGGCAATTCCGGCTGC
>CAINEA010000501.1 GCA_903847525.1 uncultured Acetobacteraceae bacterium
AACTTCGTTGCCCCCTCGCACGGGTAGGGGGATGTGGAACTGGCCGGAGTCTCTCTTAACTCACCCGGATTCCTGTCCAACGAATGGGGTCCACCTCAAAACCCAGTCTCAAGCTAGCCACGATCACCGGCGTTCTGCTGGTGGTCCTATTGAGTTTCGCCACGGCCGATTACCGCATCACGGCACGGGCTGTTTTAGAGGGAGAGTTACAACGCGCTGCGGTTGCTCCATTTGACGGTTTCGTTATAGAATCTTCTGTCCGCCCAGGAGATCGTCTGAAGGAAGGCGATCTCTTGGCTGCAATGGATGACCGCGACCTAGTACTTGAGCGTGCGCGCGCCTGGGCTGACCTAGAAAAGTTGCGCCAAAAATACAGCGAAGCCATGGCGAAGCATGACAGGCCCAATGTCCAGATGCTGACGGCGCAGATTGAACAGGCCGGAGCGCAATTGCAATTGGCCCAGGAAAAGTTGCTCCGGGCGCACATTGTGTCGCCGATCGACGGTCTTGTGGTCAGCGGAGACCTGACACAAATGCTGGGGTCACCGGTCGAGCGGGGCAAAACCCTGTTCGAGATTGCACCACTCGATCGGTACCGGGTCGTACTACGCACGGATGACCGAGACCTGCGGTTCTTAGCGGCCGGCCAGCATGGGCAACTCGCTCTTGCAGGAATGCCCGCCGCCCGGCAAGATTTCACGGTGACTCGCATCACACCGATTGCCGAGGCCAAGGACGGGCGCAACGAGTTTCGGGTCGAAGGGACCCTGGACTCGCCGAATAACTACAACCTCCGACCAGGCATGGAGGGGGTCGCCAAGGTCTCGACAGGCGGTCACAACTTGATCTGGATTTGGTCCCACGGTGTCATCGAATGGCTGCGACTCATGGCCTGGAAGTGGCTACCCTGAGCCATGGTGGGCTCCGAACGCTTTCTAAGTTCCTCGTGGTACCGCATTGCCGCGCTTAAGCCGCGGTTGCACAACCACGTAATGGTGCGGATGCACCGATATCGTGGTCAGCTTTGGTATGTGATCGGGGACGGCATGCGCAACCGCGTGCACCGCGTCTCGCCGGCAGCTTATGTTCTGGTAGCGCCAATGGACGGCACGCGCTCGCTCGATTCATTGTGGTCAGAGGCGGCGGTTAGCCTGGGTGATCAGGCACCTACACAGGACCAAGTCATTCAGCTCCTGGGTCAATTGCACAGCAACGATCTGATTGCTGGCGATGTGCCACCAGACGCGCGGGAGCTGTTCGAACGTCAGGGCAAGCTGAATCGGAGTAAATTTCTGCAATGGATATTGAACCCCCTGTCGATCCGGATTCCACTGCTTGATCCCAATGAATTTCTGACCCGTACTTTACCCTTTGTGTTGCCGCTCATTAGCCGGTTCGGTGCAGTGATATGGCTGTCGGTCGTGTTGCCCGCCTTGCTGCTCGCAGCGCACGACTGGCCGGAACTAACGGAGAATATTGGCGATCGAGTGCTGCCGCCGGAAAACCTTCTGCTTATTGCTCTGGTCTACCCCGTCATCAAATTTCTGCATGAACTAGGGCACGGATACACGACACGCGCGCATGGCGGGGAGGTGCATGAGCTTGGGATCATGCTGCTGGTGCTACTGCCAATGCCTTATGTAGAAGTCAGCGCCGCCGCCGGGTTCCGGAGCAAGTGGATCCGCTGCCTGGTTGGCGCAGCTGGGATTCTGGTTGAGGTCTTCATTGCCGCGCTGGCGCTATATGTGTGGCTTTTGGTCGAACCGGGTTTTGTTCGCGCGCTGGCCTTCAATGTCATGCTGACTGCCAGCGTTTCCTCACTGCTGTTCAATGGCAATCCGCTGCTGCGGTACGACGCGTACTATATTTTAGCCGATGCAATTGAGGTGCCCAACTTGGCCCAAAGAGGCGGGCAATATTGGTCGTATCTGGCTCGGCGTTACGTGTTCGGATCACCGCAGGTGCAGGACTTTCCAGCGACACGGGGCGAACGGTTCTGGTTCCTGTTCTTCACGCCAGTCTCGGCGATTTACCGAATTTCGGTGACTATCGGGATAGCCTTGTTCCTGATGGGAAAATACCTCGCCGTTGGCATAGTTCCGGTATCATGTAGCAGCCACCACTAACCGGGCATTCGCAGCCAGGGCCGCGCTAATTACCATCCCGATCCATGATGTTTCAGGAGGAATTGGCGATGGCCGAGCCACATGTCATTGGCGCCCTGCGTGAAAAGCGATCG
>CAINEA010000502.1 GCA_903847525.1 uncultured Acetobacteraceae bacterium
AAGAACCCGCGCTCCACCGTCGGCACGGTGACCGAGATCCACGACTATATGCGTCTGCTCTGGGCGCGGGCGGGGGTGCCGTATTCCCCGGCGACCGGGCTGCCGATCGAGGCGCAGACGGTCAGCCAGATGGTGGACCGGGTGATGGCGATGCCGGAGGGCACGCGCCTGCTGCTGATGGCACCGGTGGTGCGCGACCGCAAGGGCGAATACCGCAAGGAACTGGCGGAACTGCAGCGGCGCGGCTTCACCCGGGTGAAGGTGGACGGCACGCTGTACGAAATCGGTGAGGTGCCGGCGCTGAACCGCAAGATCAAGCACGAGATCGAGGCGGTGGTGGACCGGGTGGTGGTTCGCGACGGCATCGCGCCGCGGCTGGCCGACAGCTTCGAGAACGCGCTGGCGATGTCGGATGGCATTGTCTATGCCGAGAACGCGGAAAGCGCGGAAAGAACGGTATTTTCCTCCCGGTTCGCCTGTCCGGTGAGCGGGTTCACGATCGAGGAAATCGAGCCGCGGCTGTTCAGCTTCAACTCGCCGCACGGGGCCTGCCCGGCCTGCGACGGGCTGGGATTGGAGTCGTTTTTCGACCCGGACATGGTCGTGCCGAACGGCCAGACGACCCTGGCCGGCGGGGCCATCGCGCCCTGGACCGGGGCGCAAAGTCCGTATTACGACCAGACGCTGCAAAGCCTGGCGCGGCACTTCAAGGTGACGACGCGCACCGCCTGGGAGGAGCTGCCGGACCCAGTGCGCCAGGCGATCCTGTTCGGAACGGGATCCGTGCCGGTCGAGTTCACCTATAAGGACGGCGTGCGGTCCTACACCGTCACCAAGCCGTTCGAGGGCGTGATCAAGAACCTGCAACGGCGGCTTGACGAGACCGATAGCGCCTGGGTTCGGGAGGAATTATCGCGATATCAGGCAGATAAGTCGTGTTCCGTATGTAATGGCGCAAGGCTAAAGCCGGAAGCGCTGGCGGTGCGGATCGGCGGCAAGAATATCGCCGAAGCCTCCGAACTTTCGATCGATCTGGCATTCGACTGGTTCGCCGGTGTGATCGAAACCATGACGCCACAACGCCAGGAGATCGCCCGGCGCATCCTGCGTGAGATCGGTGACCGGCTGCGCTTCCTGGTGGATGTGGGGCTGGATTACCTGACGCTGGCGCGCGGGTCGGCCACTTTGTCGGGCGGGGAGAGCCAGCGCATCCGGCTGGCGAGCCAGATCGGCTCGGGCCTGACCGGCGTGCTGTATGTGTTGGACGAACCTTCAATCGGCCTGCACCAGCGTGACAATGAACGATTGTTGGGCACGCTGCGGCGACTGCGCGACCTCGGCAACACCGTGCTGGTGGTGGAGCATGACGAGGACGCGATCCGCGCGGCCGACCATTTGATCGATATGGGGCCGCTGGCCGGGGTGAATGGCGGGCATGTGGTGGCGCAGGGCACGCCGGCGGAGGTGGCGGCCAATCCGGCGTCACTGACCGGGGATTATCTGTCAGGGCGGCGGCGGATCGAGGTGCCGGCGTTGCGCAGGCCGATCCAAAAGTCCCGGATGTTGAAGGTGATCGGTGCCCGGGGGAACAACCTGAAGGGCATCGATGCCGCGTTTCCGCTGGGGGTGTTCACCTGTGTTACCGGCGTTTCCGGCGGTGGGAAGTCCACGCTGGTGGTGGACACGCTGTACAAGGCGGCGTCGCGGCGATTGATGGGGTCGGGCGAGGTTCCGGCACCGCATGACCGGATCGAGGGCATGGAACTGCTCGATAAGATCATCGACATCGACCA
>CAINEA010000503.1 GCA_903847525.1 uncultured Acetobacteraceae bacterium
CGACCTCGCGGGCTTCGATGTCGGGAACGGCATACCCGTCCAGAGTTATTTCGCGCGTCGATCGCGGCGGCAGGAACTCAATCATTTGGCGTTCTCCGTCCGGGGTTAGTGTTGTGCGGGGCTTTCACCCGCTGCCACAGTGACCGTCACTTGGCCGACATCGGTATGTGTCATTCCCGCTTGCACCGCACGCAGCCAGGACGGGAAACCGGGGTTGGTGATCTACTTCTGCACGGCGGCCACAGCGGCCCGCGCTTCGTCCCAGGTAAGGCGAGTCAACAGCCCCTCCCCTTGGTCGCCACATTGCCACACCCGAACCATCTCAGGTTCCTTTCGATCAGGCTGCACCATCTCGATCCGGTCAGTATTGAACAGGACTTTAAGCCATTCATGCAGCCCGGCGTGGTAAAACTCGGTTTCGATAAAGCGGGCCATTCGTTCTGGCTTTCAGGGATCGGGGTTTATGATACTTCGGGTAGGGCGAAAAGTTGTTCGGCTTTGGTCACGTCAACGCCGGTCTCGTATCCACCATTTAGGTCGGGGCCGGAGCCCCACGGGGATAGGTCGAGCCTGTAGAGGCCCGCCGGCTTACCCTTTGCCCAGGCATTGTCCATGCCGTTGTCCTCGCCGGAAAACTCCATCAACACGTCGCGGGATTTGACATCAGGCGAACGGCGTATAATCCAATCTTGCCCGTCGTCATCCAGAACGACGACGCACCAGAAATCGCAAGTTGGCTTGGTCATGTCGCTCATCCTCCGGGGGTTTATAGTCAGTAGCGCCAGACGTGGATTGCCACGCCCCAAGCGCGAAAGGTTCGGCCATTCGCGAAGCGGATAATTCCAAACCGTTTACCGTGGCCGGCGTATCCCAGGATCAGCCGACAATGCAGCCGGCCAGTCTTGGCACCTTCGCGGTTCGTGTCCTTGAACATCAGGCGTGCTCCAACACACCATCGACGGCAAGTAAACATTCAGACGCCAGCGATGGCTTCCGTGTTTCGACGGTCCAGTGACCAGGCGGCCACTTCACGGCGTAACGGCGTTCGCCGCCATTAGCGCGGGACTCTGACTGCGCCTGGGATACTGCGTCGATCTTGGTCATGGTAGCGATCTCCGTCCGGGGTTCAAGAATGAGCCAGGGCGATGCGCTTCTGGCCCGCTGCCATCTGGCGCAGCGTGTCGCGCCGATCAGATAGCCGACGCCACGCTGGAGAGGTCAGGCTGCCATCATAGAGCCGCGCGGCGGCATTGAGAATTTCAACCGCAGCCTGGATGCGCCAGATGGCTTCGTCGCTATGCACGGCGACATTCCTCGTGACCAAATCAGCAATCTCGTTGGCGATCGACACGGCGTAATCGAGGCAGCTAGAGCGGTTCGGGTGGCTGGTCATTTTCGTTTTCCTGCCCCTGATCCGCGAGGCGCCGGTAGCCGGGGTTAGTGTTTAGGCCGCGTCGTAAATGGAAATATCGCCTGCGAACACCGCGCCATCCGCCATCTGCTCATCGCTGTAGAGGATGCGCGAGATCGCCGAGCAATAGGCGTCGTTGTCCATCTCGGCGTCTTGGGTATCCGCATAGGCAAGGCCCTGCTTGATCTGGTCGGCGGAGTATCCGGCCGCGGTGAGGGCGGCGGTCACTTTGGCGATGTCGTAGGTCATGTCGATCTCCGTTCGGTGTCTTTGGGTTAAATCCAGTGTTGACACTTTAGAAGCAATGGGAATAAACTGTCAACAGTAAAAAGCACGGGACGCAGATTTTGGCTGACAAGGCGTATATCTCGAACATCTCGCCGGCCTGGACGATAGAGCAACAGCTTGTGCTGATGCCTGCCGGCGTGGATGTCTACCGGGATGAGGTGAAGCCGCGCCACCGCCAAGCGCACCAGATTGCGTCACTGGAACAACGCGCTTCGATCTTGCGTCCGACCAACCGGCGCCGCGCCGAGACGATCTATGTTGCCAGCCTCGCCGTGCTGGCCTGGGGCGAGCCTGACTTCCGCGCCGTGCTAACCGCTGCCGGCGCCAGGGGCGCCACCATCAAGGCACTTGCATCGGACGTGGAGATAGCGCCCGGCTCTGATCCTGACGCCGCTGTAGCCGTTTGGAAGGCCAGTCGGAACCTCGATCAGCGCGTTGCTGCGCTCAAGGCTGGCCCGGCTATCTCGGCTGAGAACCGGCGTAGCAAGTCAGACAAGGCTATCAAGGAGCACGTCGAACCTTACTGGCCGCTGCCGTCCAAGGAATACCCTACGGCGGCCCTGGTGGCTGCCTCTGGCCTGTCGCTGAACACGATCAAGGATCGCCTGGGGCCGAGGCCCATCGCGCAATACAAGCACCAGCAGAACCTAAAGCGCGCCGCGGCAAGGGCCAAGAAATGACCGGGCATCCGTTCGTCTACGTGTTTCTCCGCGATGATGGGGCGCGCAAGGTGGGGTTCAGCGGGAACCCAAAGAAGCGCGCAAAGCATCTGCGGATCGGCGTCGGCGAGCTCGTGCTGGAACGCACCTGGCAGTTGGAAAATGCCCGCGAGGTCGAGGGGATCACTCATCGCCTATTGAAGCGGCACCGGCATTCCCGCGCGTCGGGCGTCGAAACGTATAACCTCGGCCTCGATGAAATCTGCGCCGCCGTGGAAGCCGCTATCGCTGAGGCAAAGCGACCGGGAGCAATCAAGAAATATCGCGCGCCAGAGCCATTGCCGCCTCTCCCGCTGCCGCCATTTGAGCAATGGATGGCCGACCTCCAGGCGTGGCAGCTTCTTCGGCTGCGGCGCTATGACGAGATCGCAGAAAAGCTGGGTCGGCGCATGACGCGGGCCGAACAGCGGGAATGGATGGCCGCTGGCGGTATGGCCGATCACCCAGCACCACAGATGCCCGAAAGGAAAGCTAATGCCTGAGCGCGTCCAGCTTCGTCGCACCAAGGGCTGGCGTATGCCACCAAACGCCATGAAGGTCGATCGCTCGACCCGGTGGGGCAATCCATTTAGCTGCACGCCTCACGGCTGCCAGGTGAAGCCCTGCGGCTGCTGCGAGCCTTTCCGCTGCTGCACTCTGGTGTTCCGAGAGTTTGTTGTGAGC
>CAINEA010000504.1 GCA_903847525.1 uncultured Acetobacteraceae bacterium
ACGCAGGCGCCCAACGACAAGCAGCAGCTCGAACCGATGGTCGAGAAAATCACCGACTTGCCAGAGGAACTCGGCCAGGCCGAAACATTGCTCGCCGACAGCGGCTACTTCAGCGCCGCCAATGTCGATGCGTGCGCGGCGGCCGGCATCGAGCCGCTGATCCCCACCGGCCGGCAGCCGCATTACCCGCCGCTGGACGAGCGCCTTGCCGAACCGCCGACAGCCCCGGACGACCCGACGCCGGTCGAAGCCATGGCGCATCGGCTGAAGACGCCCGAAGGCAAAAGGCTCTACGCCTTGCGAAAGCAGACGCCGGAGCCGGTGTTCGGCATCATCAAATCAGTTCTGGGCTTCCGGCAATTCTCGCTGCGTGGCCTCGAAAACGTGCGCGGCGAGTGGAGCCTTGTGACCATGGCCTGGAATATCAAGCGGATATTCGCCCTGATGCCCGCCTGACAGGGCTCGTCATCACCGCACAGGGCACCGCCAGGCGCTCAAGTCGCTCGATAGCGCGTCACAGGGTCGATTCTGGAGGCCGTCTGGCCCGCTCACGCCATCCCGGCGGGGTAACGGCTGTTCAAAGTCCGTGGAAGACACCAGTCCGACAGGCTGCTAGACCGACGTCGTCAGGCGCGGCAATTTGCCAGCCATCCGTCATCGTTGGCGGCTTGGCGCATTCCGGAGAACTCGCAGGCTGCGCAGACGCCAGGAGCGGCGCGAGCAGCAGCACCAGGACGAACAGTACATGCATGGCGATCTCCCCCATTTGGCGCTCGCCGGTGCGGACTCCCGGCATCTCGCCAGCGTCTCTCCCTACGATAGCCGCACCCTGATCGCGGTGACGAATGGGCCGACCTTGATAGACGAGTGGATCGATCCTGCCGCTTGGCACCGCACCATTTTCATTCCGAAATCGACGTGTCAGGCTCAGATGGACTTCCCGGCCACCGAAGTACCCGCCAACCAAAGATCCACCCCGGACCGCCCCAAACGGCCCCTAACCCTTCGCCCCCGCCCCATAATTCTCGATCAAATACCGCAGGATCGCCTCTGCATCCGCATCGTCCAGCGGCGCTCCGAACGCCGTCCGCATCTTCGCAACCTCCGCCTTCCACCCATCCGCCGACAGGAAGCCGCTGTTGATGCGCACATAATCCATGCTGTGGCAGATCGTGCAGCGTGCCTGGATCTGTTCCTGCCCCGCGCCGGGCTTGATCGGCACGAATTGCTCACCCGCCATCGCCGGCTGCGCCAGTGCGCCAAGCCGTACCAGGGCGCCAAGCAGCAAAAGCGCGGAGAAAAACCGAAACATCCCTGCCTCCCCTACGCCAGCGTCACGGAAACGGACAGCGGCACATTATTGTTGTACCCCGCCGGATTGAACTTCAGCTTCTCCGCCTGCATCTCGCCGGAATTACTCGTCGCCCGCGCCATGATCGAAAGCCTGCCCGGCGCCAGCCTACCGGTGCGCAGGCTGAACGGCCGGAACGAGTAATTGCCCAGATCCTTGCCCAGTTGCGCCGGCACCCAGGCCACCCCGCCATCGAACGAAATCTCCACCGACCGGATCCCCCGCCCACGGTCCCACGCCACGCCCTCCACCACGAACCCGTTGGCGGGCGCCTTGGCGCCGTTGTCGTGGCTGGTGATCAGGGAATTCACCACCATCTCGGTGATCGGCGCGGTTTGTTCGTTCTCTTGGCTCGTGAAGGGCTGTTCCACCGGAAACATTCCCTTCGGCACGCGATAGGCTTTCTGCATCCAGAAACTATCCACCGGCTTGGTACGGATATCCAGGCGCGTCAAATGCTTGGTCCAATACGTCGCGGTCCAGCCCGGCACCACCAGGCGCAGCGGGAATCCATTGTAGTGCGGGATCGGCTGGTGGTTCATGGCGAACGCCAGGATCACATCGTCCGACATCGCCTTGCCGATCGGCAGACTCTTGTCGAAACTCGGCGTCGCGGCAAGTGCGGGTCCATCGGCGCCGGCCATCCCCAGCTCCAGCGCACCGGGCTTCACGCCCACCTTGGCCAGCACATCCTTCAGCCGGATGCCGCTCCACACCGCATTGCCCATCGCGCCCACGCCCCATTGCACGCCCGGCACATGCGGCGAGAACAGCCCGCGCCGGTTGCCCGAGCATTGGCAGACCGCGGTCACCTCCGCCGGCTTGAACATCCGGCGCAGATCCTCCAGCGTGAAACTGACTTCCTTGCCCGCCGCGTCGCCGCCGACCGTCAGGGTGTAGTTGTTGCGAAGCGCCTCCATCTCCGGAATCACCGACAGATGATAGCGCACGAAGAACTGGTCGTTCTCCGTCAGCGCCGTGCGCAGGCCCCATAGTGGCGTTTCATAATTCGGCGGCCGATAGGTCAGCTTGATCAGCGGCTTCTTGCCCGGCAGGCTGTCCAGCACCGCGGTGTCCAGCACGCCCGGCGGCAGGGCAGGGTTCAACGTCAGCACCGGGGATGACTTGGTCTTGGCAAAGGCGGGCCCGGCAATCGCCGCCGCACCCAGGCCGGCCAGCATGTCTCGTCTCAGCATAGCGTCTCTTCTTTTCAGCTTCCTCAGGCGCGGAGCCTAGTCACGAAGGCCCGGCCTCCGCAACAACTTGTTCCGCCAACCGGTTATCGACGCAGGTCTCGAACGGAATATCGCGCGTCAACGCCCCGCCGGAGATCATCGCCGCCTTCAGCCGGTCGAACCCCTCCCGCTGCAACACCGGATCGGTACCCCACAGGCCGAGCGCCTTGTAGCGCTCTACCGCGGCGGCGAAGATCTCGGGCGCCACGGCGGGAAAGTAATCCGCCAACGCAAGCGCGATCTCCGTCCCCGGCGTTGCCGCGATCCAGCGCAGCGTGCTCAGCATGGCCCGGGTCATGCCCAGCAGTTCCTCCGGCCGGCGTTCCAGCACCTCACGGCGCGTCACCAAGGTAGTATAGGCGGTCAACCCGCGGCTGGCGGCCGCGTACCACAGATGCCCGGCGCCGGACGCGAGCAGTTCCTCCGCATAGGGCTGGAACACCTGGATCGC
>CAINEA010000505.1 GCA_903847525.1 uncultured Acetobacteraceae bacterium
CGCCCTCCAGGCTCGCCAGCGCCCGCGCGGCGCGGATCAGCGTCAACTCGCCCCGCAAGCCGTCGGTTCCCAGCATCATGCACAGCCGGGCCGCCTGCTCCACCGCGGCATCGGGAACCGCCACGCCGGGGAGCCTCGCGCGCGCCGCGACCAACTGGCGGCGGAGCCGGTCGTCCGGCTTCTTCCATTTTTCCAAAAAGGCCACGCTATCGCGCTCATAGGCATCCCGCCGCCGGACCACCTCCACCCGCGCGCCGAGTTCCGTCGGCGTGGTTACCTCGACGGCCAATCCGAAACGGTCGATCAATTGCGGGCGAAGCTCGCCTTCTTCTGGATTGCCGCTGCCGACCAGCACGAACCGGGCAGGGTGGCGGATACTGAGCCCTTCCCGCTCGACCACGTTTTCCCCGGACGCCGCCACGTCGATCAGCAGATCGACCAGGTGATCCTCCAGCAGATTGACCTCATCGATATACAAAAATCCGCGATGAGCGCGCGCGAGCAGCCCGGGTTCGAATGCCTTCACGCCCTGGACCAACGCCCGCTCCAGGTCCAGCGCCCCGACCACCCGATCCTCGGTGGCGCCGAGCGGCAGATCGACGACCGAAACCGGCGCCAGACGGGTCTTCATCGGCGCGGTCTTTACCTGTTCGCGGCACGCCTCGCACCAACTGCCGGCGGCAGCGGGATCGCAATGATAGCGGCAGCCTTCGTTGACCCGCATTTGCGGCAACAAAGCCGCCAGCGCCCGCACCGCGGTCGATTTGCCCGTACCACGGTCGCCGAGCACCAGCACGCCGCCAACGGACGGATCGACCGACGCAATCAGCAGCGCAAGCTTCATCTCCTCCTGACCGACGATTGCGGAAAACGGGAAAGCGCTACGCATGGTCAGGATACATCCGTGGCGACCGTGCCTGTTCCGCCCAGCCGGTCTGTTGGTTGCAACTCACGTCTATCATCATCGCGACCCCCGGAGGCCTGTCAAGACAAACCACCAGCCCCTGACAAGATTATGTCATGCTATGTTGACGGTTCTGCAAGGCTCGCGTTCGAAAGCGGTTGGCGATCCAACGCGCAGCCTATTCGGGCTCCCGTGGCTCGCCGCCCGCAATGTCCTCAACATGGGAAATAAGATGCTGGAGCACTTCCGATGCCCGGGTGACGGAGGCGCGCACGCCGTCCAGCAGCGCCGGCATGCGGGCCGTATCCACCCCTTCGGTAATCTCCAGCGCTGCCAGTTGCGCATTCTCGATAACCGACGACAGCAGCTTCTGGAACAGCACGTCCGCCTTGGAATCGAGCCGGCGCGTGATGCTCCGGTGGCCGTCGATGATGCCTTCCTGGAACCGTTCCCGCGCCGCATCGGCGGTCTTGCGCTCCGTGACATCGGTAAACAGCAAAACGAAACCAAGCACGCGCCCCGGCGACGAAAAAACCGGATCGCCCCGTACTAGCAGCGGCATAACGAAGCCCCGTGCGGTTTCCACGCGCACTTCGCCCCGCCAGGTCTGCGAGCGCGCCAGCAGGTCGTTCAGCTTGAGACTGACCTCCTGCGGCTCGGTGAACAGCCCCGGCAAATCTTCGATCCATTGCGGATGCGGCAGATCAGGTCGCAACAGCCGCTCGAAGCCCTCGTTGATCAGCAGGATCCGCCCGTTTGGATCGGCGATGATGACCGGCTGGTCCGAGATCCGCACCTGCCGGCGGATCTGATTCAGCTGCTCCTGCGCAATCAGCACCCGCACCGTGCGAAATTGCAGGACCACGTCGGAAACCGTGTCTCCGATCAGCCGGGCCGCCGTGAAGTCGGCCGGCGTCCATCGTTCCGACGTACGCTCGACCAGTTGATGCCATTGCGAAAACGACCGGCGCGGCGACAGGGTGGATGGATCGTCGCCGACGATCACCGGCTTGAAGGGGTCGCCGCCCCAGGTCACCGTGCGTATCCGCTCCGGGCGGAACCAGACCAGATATTCGCCGGGCGATGTCGATACCGGCGTCGCGATCAGGCCGCTGGCCACCGTCGTCAGATGGGCGAATTCGGGTTCGTCGATGCCAAGCTGCGCGGTCGCGATCACCTGGCCACGCGGCTTGCCGTCCAGCCAGATGCCGATCTCCCGCAGATGCTGGGTGCCCGGAACGTCGCCGGCCGACAGAACCTGGCCTTCGAACAGCAACGCAACCCCCGTGGCATCGAGCGGGCGCAGCAGCGACCGCGAGCTGTCGAATAGGGCGGCGCGCCAGTCCCCATCGCGCGAAATCGCCTCGATCATCCGTTGTTCCAAACGGCGGACCGCGATTTCCGACTGGCCTTGCACGAAGCTTTCGAGTGCGACGATCCGTGTGGCGACCGCCTCGGCCAGCAACTCGCACACCGCCCGCATTTCGAAATGGACAAATCGCGGCACGTAGTGGTGGCAAGAAACCAATCCCCAAAGCTTGCCGCCGACCACCAGCGAAACCACCAGCGTGGCCCCGACGCCCATGTTCTTGAGATATTGCACATGGATCGGCGAGATGCTGCGCAGGAAACACAGCGACATATCCAGTTCCTGGCCGGTGATCGGCGAGATCCGGGGGACCAAGGGGGCCGGCGTATAATCCACGTCCACCAGAACCCGGACCCGCGTGCGCTCATATAGCCGCCGCGCGATCTGCGGTATGTCGGAAGCCGGATACCAATTGCCCAGAAACGGCTCGAGTTCCGGCTGGCGCTGTTCGGAAAACACCTCGCCATGGCCGTCTTCGTCGAAGCGATAGACCATGACCCGGTCATAGCCCACGAGATGGCGAAAGATCCGCGCGGTTTCGTCACACAGCGTCCGCAGCGTCGGGGCGGCGAGAATTTGCTGCAGGGCGGCCTGAACGTCCTGCGACAGGTCCACCAAGGGGCCGGCCCGCTCCAACTCGATCACCAGCCCGCCATCCGGCACGCGGTGAAACAGTCCATCGAACATCTCCGCGGGCTCGCCCACCCGGCAGCGGACCGCCTTGGGCAGAACATGCAGCGGTTGTTTCGAATGATCTATGATCCGTGCCAGCAGGTCGCCATTCAGCTCCCCAACATGGCAACCCAGCAGCTCATCGGCCGATTGGTGGGGAAGATGAAGAAATTCCGCCGCGTTGGCGCTGGCTTGGACGATCACATGGTCCGGTTCGCGGACCAGCAGCAAGGCCCCATGCGGCTGGATCGACCCGGCAAGGTGGATCTGTTCACGCTCGCAGTTCGACAGGTCCGCCTGTCCGAAGGCCGGCGTCGCCGAGGCACGGGCCGATATATCAGGCACCGGCCAATCTCAACTGCCTATTCGAGGTCAGCCCGTCTACTCCCATCGATGCCGTACCGGCCTAGTTTCTTGTACAGGCTCTGACGGCTCAATCCCAAGAGTTCGGCGGCCTCGGTCCGGTTTCCGACGGATAATTCGAGAGCCGCTTCGATGCAGTGCCGCTCGACCATGGCAACCGCGTCGTCGATCAACTTGGGCAAGGACGTCTTGCCGGTCTGGGAGATGATAGAACCAAGTGTCGAGCGAAGGCCAATAACATTATTGGTGACGCTCAACCGGCTGCCGACATCCCGGATCAGCACGCCGATCAGCCGCTGCTTGCCCTCCGTTCCGGTCGCGGCGGAAATCTCCACCTCCACATCGCTGCCGAGTTCGCCATGCAGCACCGTGGTGAACCGCCGCACGACGCCATGCCGTTGCAAGGTCGTCAGCAGCACCGACGCATCGGCTCCGGGCTGGGACAGCCATCGGCCGAGGCGCTCCCCGAGAACTGCGCCCTGGGTCCCGACCTGTGCCAGATCCAGGAAACCCTTGCTCGCATGGCGGATGATCCCGTCCGCGTCGATAACCGCGAAGCCGTCCGGCAGTTGTTCCAGCAGATCGGCGATCGGCAGC
>CAINEA010000506.1 GCA_903847525.1 uncultured Acetobacteraceae bacterium
ATAAAGGTGATCGCCGCGCCAGAGGGCAGCTTCACCTGATAGGCACCGATATGCTGGGTGATGCCGCCGGCCTCGCCGCCGGCCACATCGGTGGCCCGCAACGCATCGAGCAGGCTGGTCTTGCCGTGATCGACATGGCCCATGATCGTGACGACCGGGGCGCGCGGCTGCAGGTCGATATCGGCGTCAACCGCACCTTCCAGGCCGCTTTCCACATCGCTCTCGGACACGCGCTTGGAGCGGTGACCGAATTCCTCGACCACCAGTTCGGCGGTATCGGCGTCGATCAGTTGGCCCGGAGGGGCCATTATGCCGAGCTTCATCAGCGCCTTGAT
Source organism: uncultured Acetobacteraceae bacterium (assembly GCA_903847525.1). Classification (GTDB taxonomy): domain Bacteria; phylum Pseudomonadota; class Alphaproteobacteria; order Acetobacterales; family Acetobacteraceae; genus PALSA-911. The sequence goes on from CAINEA010000506.1 coordinate 336, forward strand.
CACGTCCGGCGTGCGCGCCGCCATGCGGTTGGCAAGTTCCTGGACGGTGATGGTGTCGGGCAGGATAACGTCGCGCACAACCTTGACCTGATCAGAGCGCAGCCGCTCCAGTTCCGCCTGACGGCGCTCGCGTTCGCGTTGGCGGCGCACCGAAGCCAGGCTGCGGCCACGTTCGTCCTCACCCTCGATCGCCGCCTGCACATCGATCTTGCCGGAGCGGCGGGCATCGCCGGTCTTCTTCGCCGGAGCGGGCGGCGCCTTGCGCGGCACCAGCGTGGTACCGCGGCGGATCATGCCGCGGTCTTCCTCTTCCTCGGCGCCGCGGGCGGGCTTCAGCCGCAGCGTTTCGGACGGCGTCACCGGAGTGGCAGGCACAGACGGGGTCGCCGCAGGCGGTGCTGGACGGCGGCGTGCCTCTTCGGTGACGGCGCCAGTAGCCGGCGCCGGCGGTGCCGCCTCGACAGCGGCGTGCGCCTCGGCGGCGGCGCGCTGGGCTTCCGCCTCTTCGCGTGCCTTCGCTTCGTCGAGCGCCTTCTGGCGCACCTCTTCCTCGGCGGCCTTGCGGGCGTCTTCCTCGCGCCGGCGCGCTTCCTCGGCGGCGGAGAGGATGGAGATCTTCTCCTGCTCACGCCGTTCGGCATCACGGCGAGCATTCTCACGCACCGACTCCGCCACCACGCGCTGGCGTACCGCGAGTTCGGTCGCGGTCAGCGCCCTGCCGGCTCCGGCAGCCGGCCGGCCGGCCGGAGACCCGCCGCGCGCGGCAGGCGCCGGCGTCGGCGGTGCGACCAGATTGGCTCCAGGGGAGGACGGCGCTGGCGCGGATGTCGCGACCGGCGGCGTAATCGGTGCGCGCTTCTTGCGCACCTCCACCTGCACCACCTTGGATCGGCCATGACTGAAGCTCTGCCGAACCGAGCCGGCGGCTTCGGTACGTCCGAGCTCCAGCCGGCCCGCAGGCCGCAGACTCAACCGGCCCTTGGCCGCATCCTGATCGTTGCTATCGCTCATACACCCGCCCGCTTATTCAAATCGTCATCTTGGCCGGTCTGTCCGGCCTCGATCGTTCCGGCATTGCCGCCGGCAGCTTTTGGCCCCGCTTTCGCGTCCTTCATAACCAGACCCGCTTTCACGGATGGCAGGCTCGGCTTCGTCCGGCGTGTCAGGCCGGAGAGCCGCGCAATCTCGTTGGTCAGTGCCTCAGCCAACCGGCCGGGAGCCACGACCACATGCACCACATGGTCACGTCCAAAGACCGCGGCCAGTGCAGCTGCCGACAGGGGCGTTCCCACGGCGATTCCGTGGGGAACCACATCCGTCGGCATCCTGTCGTCCAGGACGGCATCACCGCCACCGGTCTCGTCCACACTCAAATCCAGCGCCTTCACACCGGACAAGAACCTGGCACGTTCATCCACGCTGCCGTCCGATGCCTGCAGAACCAGCCCGACACGGTTGGATGTCAGCCATTCCCGCGCCTTCTGGAAGCCACAGACGGCCTGGCCTGCGCGTCGCGCGAGCCCCAGCAACTCAACGACCCGGCGAACCAGCATGGCTTCGATCCGGTCGTTCAGATCGGCGGGCAAAGTCACCGAACCCCGCCCGGCTCTCGCCGTGGCTCTTGCGGAGCCCTTCCCGGATTCGGTCAGCCCGGCAGAAGGCAGCCCGGCATCAGCCCGGACGTCCGCCAGCGCACCCGTCCGGGCGGCCTTCGCTTCCTCCTTGGAGGCCTGTTTTGCGAAGGCGCGTACCAGACTTCCCTGAGCGCGAGCGGTTTCTAACACATCCCCCCGCGCGCTCAACCAGATTCCCCGCCCGGGCAGCCGTGCGGCCAGATCAGGGACAACCGTGCAATCGGGTCCCAGCACGAAACGGATCATCTTTTCCTTCGCCAGTCGCTCGCGCGTGACGATGCAGCGCCGCAGCGGGCCGGTCTCGGACTCCGTCTCAGGATCGAGTTCCTCTTCCTCCGGACCAGCATGAGCCGGAAGCGGAGCGATCAGGGTCGATGCTGGGGTAAAGACCTCTGGCTCAGTCGTGGCTGGTCTCCTGCGGTGCGTCGCCAGCTTGCGCTTCGTCGGCGAACCAGTGCGCCCGGGCGGCCATGATCACCGCATTGGCAGTTTCCTCGTCCATCTCCTCGGCGCCGACGATCTCGATCAGTTCGTCCGATGCCAGGTCGGCCAGATCGTCCAGCGTCTTCACACCTTTCTCGCCCAGCGCCACCAGCATGGCAGGGGTGAAGGTTTCGATGGCCGCGACATCATCGGTCACGCCGAGCGCAACGCGCTTCTCGGAGAGTTCGGTGTCACGAACCAGCAGCGCCTGCTCGGCACGACGGATCAGTTCGGCGGCGATATTTTCGTCGAAGCCTTCAATGGCCGCGAGTTCTTCAGGATCCACGTATGCCAATTCCTCTACAGTCGTAAAACCTTCAGTGACCAACAGGCCGGCGATGACGTCGTCGACATCCAGTGCCTCGACGAACAGGCCGCTGCGGCGGCGGAACTCTTCCTGCCGGCGCTCGCTCTCTTCGGCTTCGGTCAGGATGTCGATATCCCAGCGCGTCAACTGGCTGGCGAGCCGGACGTTCTGGCCGCGACGCCCGATGGCAAGCGACAGCTGCTCGTCGGGCACCACAACCTCCACGCGGCCGGCTTCCTCGTCGATCACCACTTTCGTCACCTCGGCCGGCGCCAGCGCGTTCACCACGAAGGTGGCGGCCTGCGGCGACCAGGGAATGATGTCGATCTTCTCGCCCTGCAGTTCCTGCACCACAGCCTGCACGCGCGAGCCGCGCATGCCGACGCAGGCGCCGACGGGATCGATCGAGGTGTCGCGGGAGATCACCGCCATCTTGGCGCGCGATCCGGGATCGCGGGAAACCGCCTTGATCTCGATGATGCCGTCATAGATTTCCGGAACTTCCTGCGCGAACAACTTCGCCAGGAACCCAGGGTGGGTCCGGCTCAGGAAGATCTGCGGGCCACGGGGTTCCTCGCGCACATCATAAATATAGGCACGCACCCGGTCGCCGTTGCGGAAACTTTCGCGCGGGATCAGCTCGTCGCGCCGCAGCAGGGCCTCGGCCCGGCCGACCTCGACCATCAGGTTGCCGTACTCGGTGCGCTTGACCACGCCGTTGATGACCTCGCCGACGCGGTCCTTGAACTCGTCGTACTGCTTCTTGCGCTCGTATTCGCGCACCCGTTGCACGATTACCTGTTTGGCGGTCTGCGCGGCAATGCGCCCGAAATCGATCGGCGGCAGCGGATCGACGATGTGGCCGCCAAGCTCGATGTCCGGCTGGAATTTGCGCGCGATATGGATCGGGATCTGGGTTTCTTCGTTCTCGACCGTTTCCACCGCCTCGGTCCAGCGCGACAGGCGCACATCGCCGGTCTTGCGGTCGATGGTGGCGCGGATGTCCTTCTCATGGCCGTATTTCGCGCGGCCGGCCTTCTGGATCGCCTGCTCCATGGCTTCCAGAACTTCTTCCCGTTCGATCGATTTCTCGCGGGCCACGGCATCTGCGACCAGCAGCAATTCCGGGCGGGCGACAGCGGTATCC
>CAINEA010000507.1 GCA_903847525.1 uncultured Acetobacteraceae bacterium
AATCATCCCTCAGCGGGTGCCCATGCGAGAGGTTTTGGCACTGATTGCAGTGGCGTTTGGCGCCACCGGGGCCGCTTCGCTTCCTACGCTGGGAACCTCGCAAAGCGAAATGGTTCCAGCCTGCTTTCTGATTGGCAGCCTGTTGATTGTTCTCAGGTCAATGCCGCTTCCACGCTTGGCCCCCCTGCGAATGGCAGGGGCCGGTCTTCTGGCCGGGTTGGCGTTTGGCCTCAAGCTCACACTCGTGCCTTACTGTTTGGGTCTTGGTGTTGCGGTAATCCTTACCTGCGGGCCGATTTGGCAGCCTCGCTTACTGTCGGTCCTGGCTTTTGGTTTTGGTGCCTGTGTCGGCGCCATTCTGATGGGGGGCGCCTGGTGGTACAAGCTTTATGTGAACTTCGGAAATCCCGTATTTCCCTATTTTAACAACATCTTCCATTCCCCCTACTACGGTGCGGAGTCGTTGACCGACGAGCGCTTTAAGCCGGTCGGCCTTGTGCAGACGCTGTTCTATCCGTTCTTCTGGGCGAGGCGCCCCCAGACCCTGGTCGCTGAACTGGCGTTCCAAGATCCTCGTATAGCATTGGCGTATGTCGCCGCTTGCTTGTCTGCTATCGGTGGATTGTTCACGGCATTCCGACGACCGCAATCGTGGCGCTGGCTCAATGCCCAAAGCTGGTGCGTGCTGATCTTCGTCAGCCTCGGTTTCATTATTTGGCAGGCTCAATTTTCCATATTCCGTTATCTAGCGCCGCTTGAACTTTTGGTTGGTATGCCTCTGCTTCTAGCATTTCGGCCATTGCTGGCTGTCCACCGTGGAGCACTTGTACCTCATCTGCTACTGGCAGGCGCGACAGTCTTTAGTGCGTCGATAACCATCTACCCAGACTGGGGACATGCGACACGCGGGAGCGTCTCTGCCAACGTGGTGCTTCCCCAATTTGCATCAAACAGCCTCGTCGTGCTCTTGGATGGCAGCCCGATGTCATTCATTGCCGCATATGCACCTGTAACCGTCCGCTTCGTCGGTGCCAACAACAATCTGGTCCGCCCTGGCTTGAAGGCCCAGCTCCAGCAAGAAATCGAGGATGTAATACGAACTCATCGTGGCCCCTTATGGGGCATGCATGGAAGCGGTGACGATTTCAGTGCGACACTGAAGTACTATGGACTAAAAAAGACCGATGGATGCCAAACCGTCACCAATAACCTGAACAATAATGAAACTGTTTTGTGTCCCCTAGTGCGAGCAGATGACTAGGGTGCTGGCGTAGCCTCATCACCCTGCTGGATTCAGACAAATGCCGGGCCGACCCAATCCTGGGGAGAAATTCCTAATTCGGGCAGATCGCATGTTCTGCTGACGTAGCGTGCCATCGCGCCGCTGTCAGGACCGGGGCACCATCATGTTGGCGGTACACCGTGATATCGGGTTCTCCCCATCCAACCTCTTTGATCCAAACAGGTAGCCGGTCGGGATTCTGTCCATCCATCAATGCCAGCAGAACATCTTTGCCCCCACACAAGGTCCGAATGGCGTCCTGTGACGCGAACCCCGTGCTGATTGGAAATCTGCCGCGCGTCACCATTTCGAACGGCATGAATACGCCCCAGTCGGGGCAGAAAGCATGGGTGGGCGTGCCGATTTGAAGGCTATCTTCAGCAAATCTGGGGATAGCATCCGACGTGAGGCCGACACCGCCGGTCCGGGCCAATTCGAAGAACATGGCCTGGCGATCCACCGTGTTCCCCGCGAGCAGGGGAAGAACAACGGCAATTGCCCCCACAAGGGCCAACCAGCCAATTCGTGGGGTGAATCGGGCAAGGAACCGGTCAAGCGTCAGCGCAAGCGCGATATACACGATGGGCAGTAGAGGCGCCGCATGATGCAGCCACAAGCGGTTGCCAAATACCAGTACCAGCGCACACATGCCGAGGAAAAGACCAGTGATTACCGGAAGACCGGGAGACCTGGGCGGCCGGATCAGGCCGGCAATAAGCCCCAGTGCCGGCACCGCAAGGAGCAGCGCGGCCTTTGTGCCTGGGAAGGTTATGGGCAGGGTTCGGTGCAGCATCATCGATGATGGCCCCACATCCAGCATCGTCCATGAAACCATATTCCTGAGGTAGCTGATGCGTTCGGCCAGCGACATCGGCGAGTTGGCCACACCAAGCTCGTTCAAACTGTTCGTGATATAATTCAGAAAACCGTGCACGCCTCCGGTCGCGCGCGCAATCAGGAGCATTCCGAGCAGATAGGGCGATCCTCCCAGAACAAGACCAGCCATCCACCAGAGCACAAGGCGCCCCTGCCCCGGCGCGCCACGCAATCGCCACAATGCGTGCAAGGCGGCGACGGGAACGAGAAACGCGTAGATGAAATAGCCATAGACCGAGAACCCGGCGAAAAATCCCGCAGCCATGACAATACGTGGGGTAAGGACCGATCTATTTTGCTCGATCAGGGCGATGGAGCCGAGCACCAGCGCGCATGGGAGCAGGGTGATATAGAACTGGGTGCGGAAACTAAAAAGAAACCTGTTTACGCACTTTTCTCAGCTTCTCTTTCGTGGCACATATCGTGAACATTCGATTTAGCGAGGCAGGGACGATGGCTCGAAACAAGGTGCAATTCCAAAAGGGTCTCAGCGAAGCGGGGTTCGAGGCTCTTTAC
>CAINEA010000508.1 GCA_903847525.1 uncultured Acetobacteraceae bacterium
CGTAAAGAGCCTCGAACCCCGCTTCGCTGAGACCCTTTTGGAATTGCACCTTGTTTCGAGCCATCGTCCCTGCCTCGCTAAATCGAATGTTCACGATATGTGCCACGAAAGAGAAGCTGAGAAAAGTGCGTAAACAGGAATCCTTTTCCTCCACCAGCGAGGAGTGGCGGGAGACCCGGGTGTTAAAGGAAGAAGAGATACCGCTGCTGGACCACGTACGCCATGCACCGGTGATATTTCAGGGTTATGTGGACGCGGTCTATGACCTTCGGATTACCGTGGTCGGAGACCAGATCTTTGCTGCCGCGATATTCTCACAAGAAACCGACTACAAGATCGACTGCCGGATCGATATCGGCAAAGCTCGCATCGAGGGGGTGGACCTCCCGCCGGAGGTCGAGGAACGGCTGCGGATGCTGATGCGGCGGATTGGTTTGGTATATGGCGCCGTCGATATGCGGCTAAAGCCGGACGGAACCTACGTATTTCTGGAGATCAATCCTGCCGGCCAGTTCCGCTACATTGAGGCGGCGTGCGGCCTACCGATCACCGCCGCCATGGCAGCCGCTCTTGTAGAGCGCGACCGGATGCGCCACCCTTAACGGTGCTAACTGTCCGTCCGGAAGTTTTTCGAGCCTGGTGACTAAGCGTAGCAACCATTAAGATCGTTTCGAATTCGCGACCCCTCCCGGCGCAGGCTGCCCCCGTGCTCGGTCTGGTCGAGGACGCTTCGCGCCGCAAGGGCAGCTATTCGTATGGCTGAAGGTGGACAAGCTCCTTGGCCAAAGTAAGTATGGCAAAAGCCTGGTCGTGATGGCCCAGTCAGTCGTTCCCATTCTGGCGTTCCTGATCTGCGGCCAGTTCGGCGCGGCAGACCCATTCAAGCTGCGGCAGATCTTCGCGCGCCAACTTCCATAGGACGGGACCTGCGATGCTTTGATAGTCATGGCGGAGCACGTTGCCGATGCCGGCCACTTTCCGCCAGGGTATGCCGGGGTGTCGGGACTTCAGTTCTTCTGCCAAATGCCGGCTGGCCTCCGAGACAATCTCGATCCCGCGCTCAACCACCCAGCGGCTCTTCCAGTCGGCCTCGAACGCTTCCAACGTCAACCCGACCAGAGCCTCGCGAATATGGTCGATCGCTTCCACAATGTCCGTCAGGCGCGGCACGGGAGAGCGCGCCGCCATCAAAAAACCCGCACGGCCGTCGCTTCGATCCGCTGCCGCAGTGTCTTGTGCAGGCTGTCGCGCGTCATGATATCGGCTCTGCATCCCAGGATGCTGGAGGCGCGTTCCATCACGTCCATAAGCTCGAACAGCCCAAGCTTGCCGCGCTCATAGTCAAAAAACAGATCGACATCCGAATCGTCCCGCGCCTCATCCCGCGCGGTCGAGCCGAACAGATACAGATGCTCTACGCCGAGCCCTTTCAGTTCGGTCTCATGCTCCCGCAATCTGGCGATGGCCGCGCTACGATCCATAAGCCAATTCTACCACAGTCTCGGCCGCAGTCAGCAAACCGGCCAAAACTCACCAAACCGCCCGGATCACGCCCGCCGGGGCCGCCCGGTTCCGGCCCCGATGCCCAGCACGATCGCCATCTGCCGCGTTGCCGCCCGCATCGTCGCCAGATCCAGGCGTCCGATCGCCGCCCCCATGTCGGACAGCCGAACCGTCTGCGGCCAATCCACCATCACCTGCGAGGCCTCCCGCAATCCGGTCCGCGGGCCAGGCTCAACATCGATCCGCAGGCTGATGCCAGGGCGCAACTCCGTGGTGATCGGCAGCACCGTCGCATAGGGAAGCTCGCCCAGCAGGTCGGACCGCACCACAACGGCAGGCCGCGCCTTGTCCTTGGGCAGCCGGATCAACACCACAACGCCACGCCGGACGGCGTCCGGCTCTAGCGCCATCCCTCCGCCCCGCCCGCGAGTTCGGCGAATTCGGCCGCGATGGCATCTTCCTCGCCCGTCAGCCCGGCCAGCTGCCGGCATTCCTCGGCCAGCCGCGCCCGATACGCGGCGTCGTTCACGTCTGGCAGCCACAACACGACTGACCGCAGTCCCCGTTCCCGTTGCGTGGCACGGTGACGAGCGATCCGTTCACGAGAGGTCGCACGGGTTTGCATGCGTTACACGTAACGTAGGCAGGGCTGGAATTCAAGGGATTCGGCCGGCGTCTTCAGGGTAATCGGGTGAAGGAGGCAAGGCGAGGGGGCGCTGCCCCCTCGACCCCCGCCAAAGGCGAGCCTTTGGAAACCATCCATTGTTTGGGAATGC
>CAINEA010000509.1 GCA_903847525.1 uncultured Acetobacteraceae bacterium
GAGCCGCCACAGGCCGAAACCCACGTTTCCGAGACTGTAGCACCGCACGCCGTTGCCTCGGAGCCGGAGTACACGACCGGCCCGCAGGCCGCTGCCACATCGGAAGTCCCCGCCCCCGCTTCTCTCTTTGATGACGCAGACCAGGGCCAGGAACCGCCGGCGCACGGAACCCGCGCGCAGCCCGCTTCCATCGAGCATGAGACCGTCTCCGACACGGTCGAGGCGCTTTCGTCGACGGACCACGAACCACAGCCGGAATTCTCCTTCAATGAAAGCCACGCGCCGGTGGCACCGGCGCGGGAGACCTATGCGGAAGAAGGCCAGATCGACGAAGCGCGAATCGTCGACAGCTTCGACTCCGACCAGTTTCAGGGCGACCAGGAACAGCCCTCGGATTCAGGGGACGATCAGCGCGAGCAACGGATCCCGCCGCGCTTCCTGCGCAACTACAAGATCCAGGAAGTCATCAAGCGCCGGCAGATCCTGCTGATCCAGGTGGTCAAGGAAGAACGCGGCACCAAGGGTGCGGCGCTGACCACCTATATCTCGCTCGCCGGCCGGTTCTGCGTGCTGATGCCGAACTCGCCGCGCGGCGGCGGCATTTCCCGCAAGATCACCTCCGCCGCCGACCGCCGCCGCCTGAAGGAGATCACCTCCGAGCTGGGCATTCCCAAGGGAATGGGCCTGATCGTGCGCACCGCCGGCGCGCAGCGGCCGAAGCCGGAAATTACCCGCGACTGCGAATATCTGATGCGGCTGTGGGACGACATCCGCGAACACACCATGAAGTCCGTGGCCCCGGCGCTGATCTATGAGGAAGCCTCACTGATCAAGCGGGCGATCCGCGACGTGTATTCGCGCGACGTCGACGAGATCCAGGTGGACGGCGAGGACGGCTGGCGCGCGGCGCACGATTTCATGCGCATGCTGATGCCGAGCCACGCCAAGAAGGTGCAGCTCTGGCGCGACCCGAACGGCCAGCCGCTGTTCGCGCGCTATCAGGTCGATGCCCAACTCGACGCGATGATGTCGCCGACGGTGCAGCTGAAATCCGGCGGGTATCTGGTGATCAACCAGGCCGAGGCGCTTGTGGCGGTGGACGTCAACTCCGGCCGCTCGACCCGCGAGCGCGGCATCGAAGAGACCGCGCTGCGCACCAACCTAGAGGCCGCCGACGAGGTGGCCCGGCAGCTGCGTCTGCGCGATCTTGCCGGCCTGATCGTCATCGACTTCATCGACATGGAGGCGAAGAAGCACAACGCCATGGTCGAGCGCCGCCTGAAAGAGGCGCTGAAAAACGACCGGGCGCGCATCCAGGTCGGCCAGATCAGCCATTTCGGCCTGCTGGAAATGTCGCGCCAGCGGCTGCGCCCCAGCCTGGCCGAGACGAGCTTCGTCACCTGCCCGCATTGCGGCGGCCTTGGCCATGTTCGCAGCACGGAGAGCGCGGCGATCCAGGTGCTGCGGGCGATTGAGGAAGAGGGAGCCAAGCGCCGTTCGGCCGAGATCGTGGTCTACTCCGCCACCTCTATCGCCATGTATGTGCTGAACCATAAGCGCGACCGGCTGATGGGGATCGAGGCGCGCTACGGCATGCACGTGACCTTCGCCAGCGACGAGAGCCTGCTGCCGCCGAACATCCGCATCGAGCGGCTGCGCGCTTTGCTTCCCGGCGAGGGTCCGGCGACCATCAC
>CAINEA010000510.1 GCA_903847525.1 uncultured Acetobacteraceae bacterium
TTCACGAATGCGGTGGCGCTGGCCGGCGCGGGCTGCGCGCGCAGGCCGCAGGGGCGGCAGACCGCGGTGAACACGAATGCGCCGCCGGCAAGGCCCAGCATCAGGCGCCGGCTGAGATTCGCGCACGGGTTCGTGAATGCATCCATGGTTACTTGCCTTCGTTCAGCGAACCCGCTTTGGCCGCCTTGGCTGCCGCCTGGGAGTTCGGGCTGGTGGCCGGTACGGTCGCGGGTTGCGGGAACCATACGGGGATGGTGGTGCCTTTGTCATCACGTACGGCGGCGATCTCCGATTGCCGGTGTTGCCGATACAGGCTGCGGAACGTGGCATACGGGTCCAGTGCGGTCTTTTTGATCTGATCCACAGGGTCGAGCACCCGTTCCCGGGAATCGACGGCATTCGCGCCGGTCTTAGTCCATCCCAGCGTCGATACCGTCGCCCCGGCGCCAATCCAGGTGAAGGGGTCGACCGCGATATCCGCGCCGAAACCTGCCGCGTCGCGCGGGTTGGTGGGCCCCAGGATCGGCAGGAACAGGAACGGCCCTTCGGGCACGCCCCAGCTGGCCAGGGTGATACCGAAATCGTTGTCATGCGTCGGGTAGCCCAGGCGGTCCGCGACATCGAATATGCCGGCAACGCCGATCGTGGAGTTGATCACGAAGCGCATCGCCGCATCGCCAGCGCGCCTCGGCTTGCCCTGCAGCATATCTGCGGTCAGCAATACTGGGCTGCCGAAATTGCTGAGCACGTTATGCACGACCTTGCGGGCAAGTTGCGGAACGGCATACCGATAGGCCTGCGCCGCCGGCCGCAGGATGTAGGTGTCCAGGCTGTCATTGACCACATAGAAGGCGCGGTTCGTCGGCTCGATCGGATCGTCGGCCTCCTTGTATTCGGCAACGGCCTCCTCATCGTCCGCGGGCGGCGGCGTGGCGCATCCGCCGAGCAGCGCGGCGCTGCCCAAGGCCAAAAGCGTAAAGCGGAAAATTCGGTAGGCGCTCATCGCGTGCCTTTGCAGCAGGTTGTCGGCAGTCTCGGCCGGGCCGGTTCATCGGGAGTAGCAGGCTTCGTGCTCGGCATCCGGTCGAGTGACGTGTAGCGGCGGGTCGGCTGAGAGGTGGGAGTATGGCACTCGCTGATAATTGGCCCGTTGCAGGTAGCAGAACAAGGATGCCGATCTAGGATAACCAGCAGGTTCCCAATTTGCGTTTCTATCACGCCAACGCACTTGCACAATGTTTGGATGCAAGCCCCGGTCGGCCAATCCGCTTGCAATGCGGTTGCGGCGATGCGACATCGACGGGATGACCCAAGACCTCCCTCTGCGCCCCACGGATACACCCGCGTCGGTATCGCGGGGCGGTCCTACCCTGGAACGGTGGCTGACCGGCCCGCGCTTTCCCGCACTCCCGGTGCGCGGCATCGAACAGAAGCCGCCGCTGCTGTCGTTCGAGTTCTTTCCACCCCGCACGGAGGCCCTGGAGCAGCAGCTTTGGGCCGCGATCCGCCGCCTGGAACCGCTGGCACCGCATTTCGTCTCCGTGACCTACGGCGCCGGCGGCACCACCCAGGCCCGCACGCATGCGACCGTCGCGCGGATCGTGGCAGAGACCACACTGACCCCCGCGGCTCACCTGACCTGTGTCGGCGCCAGCCGGGGCGAGGTGGACGACGTGGCGCGGCAATACTGGGATGCCGGCATCCGCCACATCGTCGCCCTGCGCGGCGACGCGCCCCCCGGCACCGAATACCAGCCCCACCCGCAGGGCTACGCCTACGCCGCCGACCTCGTCGCGGGTCTGAAGCGCATCGCCGATTTCGAGATCTCCGTCGGCGCCTATCCCGAGACCCATCCCACCGCCACCAGCCCGGAA
>CAINEA010000511.1 GCA_903847525.1 uncultured Acetobacteraceae bacterium
CGCGTGATATGCGGTCGCCGCGAGCGCGAGCAGAACGCCCTGCTCACCCAGATCCTCGCCGATGCGGGTAACCCGGGCGCCAGGCACCACCAGACGCGCGGCCGCGCCGCCGAACAGACCACGCACCGGACCGAAACAATTGGCGCCCGGCACAAAGACCCGGTCCCCGACCCGCGCCTGCGTGCGCGAACCGGCCGAAGCGATGCGGCCAACCGATTCGTATCCCGGCACCAGCGGATAGCCCATTCCGGGGAAGGGCGGCATGCGGCCGGACCACAGCAGGCGTTCGGTGCCGGTGCTGACGCCGCTCCATTCGACGTCGACAACAACATCGTCATCGCCGGGAAGGGTGAGTGCCAGACGGCTGAGCCCGAGGGCTTCAGGTTCCGTCAGTACCACCGCTAACGTGTCCATCCCCATGACTCCGCATTCGTTTTAATAGGATTCGGGCATCGCCGCGTCAGGCAGCGCTGCAGTTGTCATCCTATCCTGACAAGCATACTCGTCAATGTAAACTTACATTCGCTTGTCAATGCCTTTGGACAGAGCCGGGGCAGCGGGAACCGTCCGCGCCACGATCACGCTGGTAAGCAATGGATTGCCACCGGGCAGCAATCGGGCCTTGGCAAAGCCGGCTTCGTGCAACAACGATTGCAGCTCAGGAAAACTGCGGGCGCGTCCGCTGCCCATCGCCAGTAGGTAGAAGCCGAAATAGGCCGCGCCGATTGGCTCCCCCCCGGCCGTTCCCGACAGCGGTTCCGCCAGCAGAAGAGTTCCGTTGTCCGGCAGGGCAGCCCGGGCGGTCCGGAGAATCGCCAATGCCGCTGCATCGTCGTGATCGTGGATGACGCGAACGAGCGAAACGATATCCGCCCCAGTGGGCAAAGGATCGGTTCGGAAGTCACCGCCGAAACCGACCGCCCTTTCCGATAGCCCCTCGGCGGCAAATCGGTCTCGGGCCTGTTCAGCCACGGCGGGCAGATCGAACAGCATCAGCCGCAGCCTGGGCCACCGCGCGGCCACCGCGACCAGGAAGCTGCCATTGCCGCCGCCGATATCCAATAGGCACTGATATCGGTCGAGGCGGCAAGCGGCTAGGATTTCGGCGGCGATCATCGGCTGAGAGGCCGCCATCAGCGCGGTGTAGGCATTCACCTGATCGGACGGCAGCGCCTCAGGGTGCTCGGCATGCGCATAGGGCCAATAGCGGGACAGGCCGGTTGGCGTGTTTGGGCCCCGCAACAGCGCGACCGGATCATATAGGTCCGCATACAAAACGCCGTGATGCTCCACCATCGCCGCGATCGCGGAATTGCCGACCGCGGCGGCACCCAGCTTTCCCAATCCGAAGCACCCGCCGCCTCGGCGCGAGACCAACTGCAACGATACGGCTGCGGTGAGTAGCCGGGCGGTGGCGTCCCGCGGCAACGCCAACCGGTCCGCCAGGGTCGCTTCGGTTTGCGGGCCTTCGCTCAGGATCTCGAACAGCCGCAGTTGCACACAGGCGAGGAGAATTTGCGAGTAGACGAAACCTGCGCACAGATCGAACAGGGCGCGCGTTCGCCGCCGCGCGATCGGACGGGTCAGTGGAAACGCCGCTGCCCAATGCTGGAAGCGCGGGTTGGCCAGCAGGCGGTCGCGCGCGGCGACCAGCCGATCCGTCCAGGAGCCGGGCCTTGCCATCGGGGCCGTGAGGCCGGCAGCGTTACCCTGCATCGCGCGAGTGATGCGTCAGGCCGCGTGCTGGGCCAATTTCTTCGGCATCAGGCGCTGGGTTTCCGACAGGATCACCGCCCGCAATTCCCGCGCGCCGGGACAATCGGGGATCGCCTCGACGGCTTCGCCCGCCAGCCGCCGCAAACGTTGAACCGCCCCATCCAGGCCGAATTGCGCCGCCGCGTTCGGCCGGCCCAGCGCGAGATCCCGGCCAACGGGCTTGCCGAGATCCTCGGCGTTTTCGATCACATCGCGGATGTCGTCGGCGACTTGATAGGCTTCGCCCAGACGCTCGCCAAGCAGGCGCCAGGGCTCGGCTTCGGCACCCGCGGCGGCGGCGCCGGCAATCGTCGCGGCGGCGAACAAGGCCCCGGTCTTTTCGCGCTGGTATTCCGCGAGATCGGCGTGATCCTCACATTCCCAGGCCTGGCCGGCGACGATGCCCCAGGGGATGCCGACCGAACCGCCAATCGTCTTGACCAACGGTACAAGACGCGACGGCGACGGCGCGGCGTTCTGCACGAGGACCTGGAAGGCGAGGACGATCAGCGAGTCGCCAGCCAGCACCGCCAGGGGTTCACCGAAGGCGCGATGCACCGACGGCCTGCCCCGGCGCGTCTCCGCATCATCGAAACAGGGCAGATCGTCGTGCACGAGAGAGGCGCAATGTAAAAGCTCGATCGAAGCCGCGACGGCGTCCGCGAGTTTGGGTTGGTCTTCGCCGCAGGCTCCGGCAACCGCCAGGCAAAGCCGCGGGCGGATGCGGGCGCCGCCGGGGAAAACCGAATATCGCATTGCGGCGGCCAGTTTCGGAGGACATCCTGGCATTTCCGCCATGGAAACGGCCGCGTCGAGGGCCCGTTCGATCCGTTTGACGGCATTCATGTTGGAATTCCCCCGAACAAACTGTCAATCCTAATTGTCAGTATAAACTGTCAGATGATATAGACACACAAGTCAACTAGATTCTTTCGGAGCTGCGCCCAAATGCCGCCTCCTTTATTGACGACGCCCCGCGTGACGGTGATTGGAGCGGGCATCGGCGGCCTGGTGGCAGCGCTGGAACTCGCAGTGCATGGGTTCGACGTCACGCTGGTGGAGCGCGCCGCAACCCCCGGCGGCAAGATACGGCAAACATCTGTCGGCGGCGCCGAGCTCGATGCGGGCCCAACCGTGTTCACGATGCGCTGGGTGTTCGAGGAGATATTCGCCGCAGCGGGCACCTCGCTCAACCAGCATCTGGATCTGCGCCCGGCTCATATCCTGGCGCGCCATGCCTGGAGCGACCGAGACCGGCTCGACCTGTTCGCCGACACCAACCAGTCGGCCGACGCAATCGGCCGATTTGCCGGACCGGACGAGGCGCGGGGCTATCTGGCATTCTGCGAACGGGCCGCCTCGATCTATCGGACATTGGAACGCTCCTTCATCCGCGCCCCGCAGCCGACCCCCGTGTCGCTGGTGCGTCATGCCGGACTGGGAGGGCTGGGCGGCCTCTGGGGAATTGCCCCGTTCTTTTCCCTATGGGGAGAGCTTGGCCGCTACTTCAAGGACCCCAGGCTGCACCAGCTTTTCGGCCGTTATGCCACCTATTGCGGGTCCTCGCCGTTCCAAGCACCGGCAACGCTGATGCTGATTGCGCATGTCGAGCAGGAGGGGGTCTGGCTGGTCGAGGGCGGCATGCATCGGATCCCCGTGGCGATCGCCGCTCTGGCGCAGGCACGCGGGGCGACCCTGCGCTACGAGACGGAAGCGACCGGCATCCTGGTTGACGCCGGTCGGGTCAACGGCGTCCGGCTGGCCGGTGGCGAAATACTCCGATGTGATGCGGTGATTGTGAACGCGGATGCCGCTGCGATCGCCGACGGTCTGCTGGGGGATCTCGCCGCAGGGGCATTGCCGTTGCCATCCGGTTCATCCCGATCGTTGTCCGCCGTTACCTGGGCACTGAGCGCGCCGACCGATGGCTTTCCGCTGTTGCGGCACAATGTGTTTTTCTCCGGAAACTATCAGGCGGAATTCGACGATATCTTCCGCCGTGGCGGCCTGCCATCGGAGCCAACTGTCTATGTCTGTGCGCAGGACCGCGACGACCGGGGGCTGGCTCCGCACGGCGCACCGGAACGCCTGTTCTGCCTGGTGAACGCGCCGGCGAACGGGGATTTTCGTCCCTTTACCCAAACGGAGATCGAGCAATGCACGGAACGGAGTTTCGCGCTCTTGCAACGATGCGGGCTGCACGTGCGCCGGACACCGGAGGCAACGGTGGTAACGACGCCAGCCGTTTTCAACGAGCTATACCCGGCGACGGGGGGGGCGCTGTATGGCCAGGCGACGCACGGGTGGAAAGCCTCGTTCAGCCGGCCGGCAGCCCGGACGGGACTGCAGGGGCTGTATCTGGCGGGCGGCAGCGTGCATCCGGGAGCCGGGGTGCCGATGGCAGCCCTATCGGGACGGATGGCGGCGGCGTGTCTCCTTGCGGACCACGCTTCGACCAGCCGGTTCGTGCAGGTGGCTATGCCTGGTGGTATGTCGATGCGCTGAGCGATGACGGGCGCCACGGGATCACGTTGATCGCGTTTATCGGCAGCGTGTTTTCGCCCTATTACGCATGGGCGCGCCGGCGCGGCCCCGGCGATCCGTTTCGCCACGTCGCACTGAATGTCGCGCTGTACGGCGAACGGCGCGGCTGGGCACTGACCGAGCGTGGCGCGGGCGCCCTGGACCGCGGGCCCGACTTTCTGTCCATCGGACCGAGCGCGCTGACCTGGGACGGCAACGCGCTGACCATTCGGATCAACGAGATTACCATGCCTATTCCATCGCGCATCCGCGGCGTCGTGCGCATCCATCCGAGCGCGTTGGAACGGCAGGTGCGATTCCTGGATGAAGCCGGCCGGCATCGCTGGTCGCCGATCGCGCCTTGCGCGCGCGCGGAAATCGCCTTGGAGCAACCCGCCTTGCGCTGGACCGGAGCTGCGTATTTCGACACCAATGACGGGGACGCGCCGCTGGAAGCCGATTTCGCCAATTGGACCTGGAGCCGATCCACGACGCGGACCGGCACCAACATCCTCTATGACGTCACGCGACGGGACCGTAGCGCATTGTCGCTGGGGCTGCGCTATGCGCATGAAGGGGGGGCGGCCGATTTCCAGCCGGCGGACATCGTCCGGCTGCCGAGTACGCGATGGGGCATATCCCGCACAACCCGGGCCGGATCCGCTTCGCCGACGGTCAGGGAGACGCTGGAAGATACGCCGTTCTACGCCCGGTCGGTGCTCGTGGACGGGTCCGGCCTGACCATGCATGAGAGCCTGTCGCTCGACCGGTTCCGTTCGCCATGGGTGCAGGCCATGCTGCCTTTCCGCATGCCGCGCGCGTTGCGGTGATGCGCTATGGCGTTTTCGTGCAGAGCGGAAACGCCACAGCTTATTTTTGCCGAGCAATTCGACCAGCCTAGATGGGGTATTGGGCTGCGATTCCGCGGATCAGGTGGACGGATCCTGTTGATCCGCCTGCCGCTGCTTCTCGCGGTCGCGCCTTTGTTCGCGGCGGAGGGAAAACAACTGCCAGAACAGCACAGCGAGCAACAGGCCTTCCCCGATGAGCCATTCGAATTGAACGAATGGTCCCCAATCCATGGCTGCCCTTCCTTCCGCGATAGAGGCGGCAGAATCTCAGGCGCCTAGGAGGCCGTCTTCGGGGCGGGTGCCCAGGCGACGCACCAGCCGCCCGGGTGGATTTCACCCTCGACGATCTTGCAGGCGTTGGGGCTGACGAAGTTGACGCAGTTGCTGCACATCTGCGATGGCTTCTTGGTCTCGGCGAGATACTGCACCATTTTCTGCGCCATCTTCTGCTGCGCGCTGGCGGACAATTCGCCCGCCACACCGACAGCGGAAGCGCCTGCAACGATTGCCGCGCCAGTCTTTAGCAAACAGCGCCGAGAAGTCTGGCCATTACCTCGTATCGTCACGTTTATCGACTCCTGTTTATCCGGTTCGGCTCATGTGGGAAGGTCCTCCTACGCCGCAACACTGCTCACGAAATTTTTAGCTGCTTCCTCCGCCTTTCAAACGGTGATTGGTCGTAACAATCGGCATGCCTTTCGCCAGGTTCAAGCGGCCCGACGCAAACTCAAGGCCGACCAGATCGCCGACAACGAATGCACCAGGTGTTCGATATCGGCATCGGTATGCATCGGCGATGGGGTAATGCGCAGCCGCTCGGTTCCCCGTGGCACCGTGGGATAATTGATAGGCTGCACGTAGATCCCGTATTGATCCAGCAGGCAGTCGCTGATCTGCTTGCACTGCATGGGGTCGCCGACGATCACCGGAACGATGTGGCTCGGGTTGGCGTAATGCGGAACGCCGACCTCATCGAGCCGCCGGCGCAAGAGCGCCACCTGCTGCTGCTGGCGATCGCGCTCAATGGAACTCGACTTCAGATGACGAACCGCGGCCAGGGCACCGGCCGCCACCGCCGGCGGCACGGCGGTCGTGAAGATGAAGCCGGAGGCGAAACTCCGCACGAAGTCGCAGAGCGATGCGGAGCCGGCGATATAGCCGCCAACGACCCCGAAAGCCTTGGCCAAGGTCCCCTCAATGACGGTGAGGCGGTGTGCGACGCCGTCGCGCTCGGTAATGCCGCCGCCACGTTTGCCATACAGACCGACGGCATGGACCTCGTCGATATAGGTCATGGCGCCATAGGCATCCGCAACGTCGCAAAGCTCGGCGATCGGCGCAATATCGCCATCCATCGAATAGACCGATTCGAACGCCACCAATTTCGGCCGGTCCCGGTCCAATGCAGCCAGCTTGCGCTCAAGGTCGGCTACGCTGTTGTGGGCGAAAATCTGCTTCTCCGCACGGCTATGGCGCACGCCCTCGATCATCGAGGCGTGGTTGCTTTCATCGGATATCACCACGCAGCCCGGCAACCTTCCTGCCAGCGTACTCAGGCTGGCCCAGTTGGACATGTATCCGGAGTTGAACAGCAACGCGGCCTCGGTGCTGTGCAGATCTGCGAGTTCCTGTTCCAGCAGCACATGGTAGTGATTCGTTCCGGCGATATTGCGGGTTCCACCCGCTCCGGCACCGCAGCGATCCAGTGCCTCGTGCATGGCTTCGATCACCAAGGGGTGCTGGCCCATGCCGAGATAGTCGTTGGAGCACCACACGGTAACCTGCGCCTGGCCGCGTTCCCGGTAATGCGTCGCTTGCGGAAACGCGCCGGCGCGCCGCTGCAGATCGGCGAACACGCGGTAATTGCCTTCCCGGCGCAGGCCATCGAGGTTTTTACGGAAGAACGCTTCGTAGTTCATGGCAACCTCCAAGGATCGGGTAACGCCGTCGCGTGCCGGAGAAAGCTGGATCGGCAAGGTCTCGCTCCGGGCGAGGACCATGCCGCAGGGTGGTGACTGGCGTGGATCATACGATCAGCACCGCTTCGTCACGATGTGGGCCGATATCCGGTTCCCCCAAATTTCGTATCGCCATCGTGTGAATGTGATGCCCCTTTGGCGGGCTTACGAGATCGTCAACGCTCCGGGCACCGGTCACGCATTCCTGCGCGGCCGGCTTTCCGTGCGATCCCAGACTCCATTTCCACAGGGCGGTCGCGGGCAATGGCAGAACCAGAAACCAATGTTCGACGATCGCCAGGATCAGCATCGCCGCGGTGAACGTGTACGCGGTCTGATCGAACAGGCTTGCCTCGGCGGCACCGGCGCGCTGTACCAGCAAAACCGCGACAATGGTTGCAGACGTTACCGACAGCGGGAAAAACAGGTTCATCGGTTTACGGGTAAGGAAGCCCTTCAGGAATGCCAGATGCTCCGGCAGGAATTCTTCGCTGAGGTTGGGCACGCCGAGGAAGACATTCAGCTTCGCACTCAGCCGCATCACCCACAGCGTCACGAACAGCCAGGTGCCGACCTGGTTGGGAGCGCCCCATGTCAAGGCAAGCACAACAATGCCGGAAATGGCGATGGCAAGTTCGTGATACAGGATGGTCTGAACCGCATGGATGAAATGCGGCAATCCGGAGCACCCGGCATGGCAACGCTGTTTGCGGGGGCCGGTCACGCCGCCCATCAGGAAGCTGACCTCCTGCCACGCCCAGACCAGCAATCCGCTGGTGAAGGAAACATAGGCGCCGGTAATGCTGGGATCGGCCGCACTCACGAGCAAGCCGAAGATACCGACGGCGAATAAAACCGTGGCGCCCAACAGGCTCCAGCGAAAGCTGGCTTTCGGCAATCCGTCCAGGTACACGATCACCCCGGTGCTGAACCACCAGATGAACAGTGCATACAAAACCGGAAAGACGAATTGTGCCATCGCGCGGGATCTGCCTTTACCAGGCCGGTGCCAGGCGTATCTGCGGGGGCAGCGCATTCTGCTGGGGCGGAAGCAGATAGAGCCGGAAGATCGTCGCACCCGCAGCCACGCCGAGAACGGCACGCTTCAGGCGGCCGCCGAGACCGCCCTGGGCCTTCGCCCTGCCCATCGACTGCGAAATTCGCAGCAGCCGTTCCAGCCCGGCCTGGAAAGCAGGGTGATCCACATCCAGGGTCACGGGGAATACCTGCTTGCAGATTTCCGTCGTGATACGGAACACCTGCATGTCGTATTGCGACGGGTCCAGGCCCAACGCCTCATGGAAAACCGGGCGGGCGTGATCACGCACGAACATCGTCGCGAACACCGCCAGTTGGAAGAAGCGGATCCAGAGCCGGTTGACGCCGGTCAGCAGCTGCGGGTTGGCCCGCATCACCAGGGCGAATGCCTCGCCATGGCGGAACTCGTCGTTGCACCATTCCTTAAACCATTTGAAGATCGGATGGAACCGCTTGTCCGGGTTCCGCTCCAACTGGCGGTAGATCGCGATATAGCGGGCGTAGCCGATCTTTTCGGACAGATAGACTGCATAGAATATGAATTTCGGTTTGAAGAAGGTGTATTTCTTCGCCTTGGTCAGGAAGCCGAGGTCCACACCGACGCCGAAATCCTTCAGCGTGTCGTTGATGAAGCCGGCATGGCGGGCCTCGTCGCGGCTCATATAGCCAAACCAGTCTCGCATGTCCTGGTTTTTCACCCGCTTCTTGATCTCGGCGTACAGCACGCAGCCGGAAAACTCCGATGTCACGGAGCTGACCAGAAAATCGATGAACTCCTTGCGCAAAGGCTCCGGCATCTGCGAGAGGTCGATATCGAAGTCGCTGTTGCGAATGAAATGGCCCTTGTTCGTGTCTCGTGCGAACTCCGCCATCAGCTCATCCCATTCCGCTCGGACCGGGCTGATATCCATCTTGTCCATCGCGTCGAAATCGGTGGTGTAGAAACGCGGGCTCAGCACGGTGTCCTGCTGGGCACGCTGGGTCGTTTCGTTGACGACCCGCTCCCGGGTGATGGCGTTCATGATTGCTCCTTGGGCGAGAATCCAACTTCATACAACTCGGCAAATTCCAGCAAACCGGTCAGTTGCGTCCAATGGCGCTGCAGCCAGTTCGCCCGGACGATCGTGGCCTGGCAGCGCATCGTTAACCGATCGCCGAAATTGACCCGGGTGGGTGCGCCGTGCACGACCATCGTATCTCCGGGCTGAATATCGATGCCTTCCGGGATGGCGTGGGCATGCAGGAATTCCGCCGTCTGCTCGATATCGACGGTGCAAGGCACCTCGACGATGTTGCGCCCGGGCAGCCAGGACAGGCTCATGGCGTTTTTCCTTGCAACGGCAGCAACCGGCCAAAGACCTCCGCATTGGTCTGGCCGAACGCTTCCAACTCCACTGTGCGATGGGTCGTCGGGTCTTCCAGCGTCAATCGGCCATCCGCCCATCCGGTCAGGCGGAACGGAACGATGTCGTTATAGGCCTGGTGTTTGCGCTCCCGCGCCAGTCCACGCAGCGTCGCCCGCAGGAAGCCGTTGGTGCCGGGTTGGGCAATTTCCAGCAACTTGCCGGTACGGGCATCGAGGATCGCCACGGCGCCATCGGCACGGTCCTCGAAGTGCAGGTCACGCGATGCAACAGGCGCGGCAGTCGGCGGGCTTGAAACCGACCCCGACAGACGGCCCGCACCCGCGGCCAGAAATGTGATGCCGATCAAGAGCGCCGCCGCACAAAGGGCGCCGCGCGGGAAAGGACGATAGGGCTGTGCGTGGCTTGTCATCGAACCCCCCTGGTCCATCAGGCCGCTGTCGCGGCCGGGTGCGGCGCGCCGGCCTGGGATGCTCCGGCCGGAATCGGCATCTGGGCGGCCACGGCCACGGGCTGGGAAGCTGCCGTGGACAGAGCCCGGCCCAAGATCGCCGCAACGGAAGCCGCCTCGGGAATGCCGCGCAAAGTCGGCTCGGCATGGGCCAGATGCCAGGGGCGGACATGCGGCCAAAGCACGAGATAGGAGATGCGCTGTCCGGCCCTGAGTGCTACCGAAAGGTCACCGGTCCGGTCTGAATATGCCTTCAGGCCGGCAGCGTCGATCATCGAAAACGGTACATTCCAGGTGATCGGCAACGCGATGCCGAACCGGATGACGATACGCCGGTTGGTGATCGTGTACAGCGTCGTGCGGGAGGTAAGCCATGCCAGCACACCCAGAATGACCACCGCGACAAAGGCCAAAGGCAGCACCCGCAACGCGGACAGCACCGCGTCGATGACCGGGGTACCGTCGGCATGCGCCGCCGAGATGGACCAGGCCAGCAGCACGGCAAAATAGACCCCGATCTGGCCGACATGGAAGGCGCGACGCGCCAGCGATTTCCAGCAAGGCGCACCTTGCCAAAGAATGGTTTCCCCTTCCGGCAGATGTGCCGGCAATCCGGGGATCGGCTCGTTTTCGTGCTCGTTCACAGCAGCGGCTCCATCCTGGACGGCACGGCATACATGTGGCCACTGGCAAAATATGCGGTGATCCGGTCCTCCTCACGCAGGCTCACCTGGTCCGGATGCGCGGTCAGCGGCGCTTGGGCGAACTGAGAGGCCAGGACCGATGCGGCGGTCACCTGCTCCCTGGCGGGGTTCACGCGCACCAGCGTCACGGGTAGCAGCACGCGGCGGGCCGGCGTGGCGACCTCCACCTCCAGGTAGCGGGCGACCATTTCCGACCGGTCCACCCAGACATCGCAAACGATGCCGGCCGCACGGCCGTCCGTGCCGAGTACGGTCATGCCGATGGGGTTGGGGCTCTCGTCTGCGACGTGCCAATCCGGCGCCACGCGTAACGGAACGATCTTGGGTTCACCGTCCAGCGTCAGATCCGGCGTGTCGGAACGGTCCGCATACGCGGCCGGGCCGACGCCATCGACCATCGGGTTGCCATTCGGATTCAGCGGGGTACCGGGCCACAGCCCTACCGGAGACGCGTTGCCGGTGCCGGATGGCATTTCAGCGCGCGGCGCGGAGACGGTACCGCCATGCGGAAGGATAAATGTCTTGGGTCGGGGGATGGGCGGAAAGCCCTGGACCTTGATCCTGTCGGAGCGATCCGATTGCAGCGGATACCCTTCCCGCTTGTCCTCACTTCGCAAATAGTAGATCAGGCCGGCAAAGAAGATCCAGAACGCATACAGCGCGAGCTGAGCAACATCGATATGGCTTGTTATCGCACCGGTTTGCATGGGAGCACCTCAGCGGTCGGAATTAGGATCGGGATATTTCGGCAAAGCCAAACTGTGGAGCCTGCGTTGTCTGGGACACCAGCTTGGGGAACGATTTAACGCGGACCAACGGACCAATCGCCACCAGCGTGGCGAACAGCAGCGCGATCTCGATGTGGTAAACGACGGAATAGCCGGTGGCGGGATCAGCCAACGCCTGACCGAGCAAACCATTCTCAGCGAGGCTGCCTACCCCATCCCGGATCAGGCCGCCGGCGGCGACCGCACAACCCGCGGCGGAAGCCTGCACCGCACCCCACACGCCCAGCGCCAAACCGATCTGGCCCTTGCGCGCGGTCGACATGGCGGCGGTCAGCGTGCAATGACCGAACAAGCCGGCTCCGAACCCAATCAGGCTCGTGCCGATGGCGAACAGCGCCAGAGACTGCAGGGGCGCGGCGAAGATAACTGCACTGAAGGCCAGCAGGCCAACCAGGGCGCCAAAGCCGGACAAGCGATACGGGTCCGCGCCCTGGCCCAGCAAGCGGGCGGCGAGGCCAAATCCGCATAGCCCGCCGGTCGCCAGCAAGGCCGTCAAACCGGTCGTGGTGCCGACGGTCAGGTGAAGCACCTGCCCGCCATAGGGTTCCAGCAACACGTCCTGCATGCTGAAGGCGATCGTGCCGAGCCCCAATGCGACCAGACGGCGCACTGGACGGCCGTCCGGGGTATTCTGCGCGAAGCTGCGCCATGCCTGCGCGAAAGTCGGCTGCTGACGATGGAGCACGGTGCGCGAGGGGTCTCGCACCTCCTGCTTCCACAGCGCCACCAGATTGAGTGCCATCGTCGCCAGTGCAGTACCCTGAATCACCTGAATGAGCCGGATCTGGCTGAAATGGGCCAGGAGGCTGCCGAAGACCAGGGCGCTGACGATCATGCCGAGCAGCAGCATCATACAAAGCAGGGCCACCACGCGCGGATGCGACTCCGCGGGGGCCAGATCCGTCGCCAGCGCCAAACCGACCGTCTGCGTGGTGTGCAGCCCCGCGCCCACCAGAAGAAACGCCAGGCCGGCACCCGCCTGGCCGATCCAGATCGGGCCATGGGTATCACCGGAAAGCACGAGCAGCGCGAACGGCATGATGGCAAGGCCGCCGAACTGAAGCAGCGTGCCCATCCAGATATACGGCACCCGGCACCAGCCCAGAACGGAGCGGTGCGTGTCCGAGCGAAAGCCGACCAGTGCGCGGAACGGGGCAAACACCAGCGGCAATGAAACCATCACCGCCACCAGCCAGGCGGGTACGCCGAGTTCGACGATCATCACCCGGTTCAGCGTGCCGATCAGCAACACCACCGCCATGCCGACGGTAACCTGGAACAGCGACAGGCGCAGCAGTTTCCCCAGTGGCAATTCCGGAGTCGCGGCATCCGCGAAAGGCAGATAACGCGTGCCGATCTTGCCCCAGTTGCGAGCCAGCTTGTCGTTGAGCCCCTTCATGGCGGCCAACTTCGTCATTCCGCACGCAGCTCCATCGCCTGCGAGGTATAAAAGCCGCTGGCGATCCGTTCGGTTCGCCCGATGCTCCAGGATTGCAGTCCCGGTTCATTTTCGATCAGACGCGAGATCGTTCTGGGTGCCACCGGCTCGATCGCCGGGGCACGGTCGCCGCGCGGAAACAGGCGGCCGGCGGCGTGCATCACCGACAGCGCCGGGGTGCGTGGCGCGAAGGTGAACAGGATCGCCGCGGCGGTACGCTCGGCGAAGCCGGCAAGCACCCGAACCACATCCGGTGCGCGGTAATGGATGAGCGAGTCCATGGCGACCAGGTAATCGAAATGCCCCAGTGCCGGGTCGAACATGTCGCCAACCCGGAATTCGATCGTGCCGGCGCCCAGATCCCGCGGGGATCTTTCCCGCGCCAGACCAACAAGCTTCGGGGACAGATCGATCGCCACCACATTCGCCCCGCGCCTCGCAGCCTCCACGGCGAGGGCCCCGGTGCCGCAGCCGGCATCGAGCAGCCGCCGCCCGGTCAGGTCCTGCGGCAATGTGGCCAGCAGCGTACGGCGCATCTCGTCCCGCCCAGCGCGCACCGTGGCGCGGATACGGTTGACGGGAGCATCCGAGGTCAGCCGCATCCAGGCATCGACCGCCGTGCGATCGAAATACTCGAGCAGCTGGCCGCGCTTTTCGTGATACGTGGTGGTGGGCATCAGTCGAACCCCAGCAGATCGAATATATCTCGGTCCTTCATCGGCACGGCCGCGCAGGGCTCGACGCCGATCCACAGCGAAGCCGCCAGGCGCATGTATTCGGCGATCACCAACTCCAGTTCCGGGGTCGGTTCCATCTCGAACAGGGTCGATTTCTTCAGCCGGCTCTTGCGGATCTCGTCCAGATTCGGGAAATGCGCGAGGGTCCGCATGCCCACCTTGTTGTTGAACTTGTCGATCTGATCGGTATCGTCACTGCGGTTGGCGATCACGCCGGCGAGGCGGACGTTGTAATTGCGCGCCTTGGCCTGGATGGCCGCGATGATGCGGTTCATCGCGAAGATCGAGTCGAAATCGTTGGCGGCGACCACCACGGCGCGGTCCGCGTGCTGCAAAGGGGCGGCGAAGCCGCCGCAGACAACGTCGCCCAGCACATCGAAGATCACCACATCGGTATCTTCGAGCAGGTGGTGCTCCTTCAGCAGCTTCACCGTCTGGCCGACGACATAGCCGCCGCAGCCTGTGCCGGCCGGCGGCCCGCCGGCTTCGACGCACATCACGCCGTTGTAGCCGGTGGTGACGAAATCCTCGACCCGCAGTTCCTCGGCATGGAAGTTCACCGATTCCAGAACGTCGATGACGGTCGGCATCATCTGCTTGGTCAGGGTAAACGTGGAATCGTGCTTCGGATCGCAGCCGATTTGCAGCACCCTCTTGCCGAGCTTGGAGAACGCCACCGAAAGATTGGAGGAGGTGGTGCTCTTGCCGATGCCACCCTTGCCATAGACGGCGAAGACCTTGGCATTGCCGATCTTCAACGCGGGATCCATCTGCACCTGGACACTGCCCAGACCATCGCCGCAACCGGGCGTGCAGGACGAGCCGGAAATTTGTCCTTGTATCGGGCGCGTTTCGACGTTCATGCGGCCACTCCTAATTCAAGGTTGGAGCCGACATGCGGGCCAATACCCTCCAGCCGGTCTTCCAGTTCGTCCCCCGCACGGCGCAGGGCTTCCAGCATCGCCGGATCCGGCGACCAGTAGTTGCGTTCGTGCGCTTCGATCAGGCGATTGGCGATCTTCATCGACGCGGCCGGGTTCAACGCCGCCAGCCGTTCGCGCATTTCGGGATCGAGAACGTAGGTTTCCGAGAGCTGCTGATAGACCCAGGGGGCGACCTCACCGGTGGTTGCCGACCAGCCGAGGGTGTTGGTGACATGCGCTTCGATCTCGCGCACGCCCTCATAGCCATGCTTCAGCAGCGCTTCATACCATTTCGGATTGAGCGCGCGAGTACGCGTCTCAAGTGTCACCTGTTCGGCAATGGTGCGCACGGTGCCGTCACCGCGGGTCTGATCGCCGATATAGACCGCTGCCGTGGATCCGCCGCGAGCGCGGCGCACGGCCCGGCTGATGCCGCCCAGCGTATCGAAATAATGGTCGACCGTGGTGACGCCGACCTCGATGCTGTCCAGGTTCTGATAGGCGATGTCGACATGGGCGAGCAGGCTGGCGAGAACGACGTCCTGGCGCTCCGGCTTGCCGTTGACGCCGTAAGCGAAGCCTTTGCGCTTTACGTAGGCTTCGGCCAGTTCGTCCTCGTCGTTCCAGCCGCCGTTGCCGATGAGGCCGTTCACGTTGGAGCCATAGGCGCCATCGGCGTTGCTGAACACACGCAAGGCGGCCTGCTCGATGCTGCCGCCATGTACCGCCTGAAACGCCAGCGCGTGCTTGCGAACGAAATTCTGCTCGGCCGGTTCGGCGGCACTGGCCGCCAGCAACGCGGCCTCCGCCAGAAGTTTTGTCTGCAAGGGAAGCAGGTCGCGGAAGATACCGGACAGCGTGACAACCACGTCCACGCGAGGCCGTCCGAGTTCCGCCAATGGCAGCAATCGCGCGCCGGCCAGCCTGCCGTAGCTGTCATAGCGTGGGGCCGCACCCATCAACCAGAGCGCCTGAGCAATCGGCCCGCCCTCGGTCTTAAGGTTGTCGGTACCCCACAGCACCATGGCGACTGTTTCCGGCAGGCCGTTGCCGTCAGCCTGATGGCGGGCGAGCAGTCGGTCGGCCTGACGCGCGCCGTCCTGTACCGCGAAGGCGCTGGGAATTCGGAACGGGTCGAAACCATGCAGATTGCGCCCGGTTGGCAATACTTCGGTCGTGCGCAGCAGGTCTCCGCCCTGTGCGGGGCGCAGATAGCCGCCATCGAGCGCATGCAGGATAGCCGGAATTTCGCTATCCGTGGCCAGCAGGCCATCCAGACGCTGCCGTTCGGCGGCTTCGGTAATGTTGGCTGCATCCAGCATCTCGCCACGCTCGGTCTCGTTCGGCGGCTGACCGACGATGTGCAGGCCATGCGGAATGAGCGTGTATTCCAGTTCGAGCAGCGCCGCGACCAGGCGGTCGATCTGCTGTGTGGCGTCCGCGTTCCATGCTGGTTCGGCGGGTGCCAGTTCCACGGCGGCCGCCTGTGCCTGGATCAGTGTTGTCAGGGTCTGGCGCTGCGACGGATCCGCGTCCGGCTCCAGCCCGCGCCAACGGTCCAGCGAGGATTTCAGGTCCAGCAATCGGCGGTACAGGCCGGCGCTGGCGACGGGCGGGGTCAGGTAGCTGATCAACGAGGCGCCCGCGCGCCGCTTGGCGATCATGCCTTCGGACGGGTTATTGGAGGCGTACAGGTAGAAGTTGGGCAGGTCCTGGATGAGCCGGTCCGGCCAGCATTCGGCGGACATGCCGGCCTGCTTGCCCGGCATGAATTCCAGCGCGCCATGCGTGCCGAAATGCAGCACGGCATTGGCACCGAAATCCTCGCGAATCCAGCGATAGAAGGCGCAAAAGGCATGGGTGGGGGAGAAGCCGCGCTCGAACAACAGGCGCATCGGGTCGCCTTCGTAGCCAAAGCCGGGCTGCAGA
Source organism: uncultured Acetobacteraceae bacterium (assembly GCA_903847525.1). GTDB lineage: Bacteria > Pseudomonadota > Alphaproteobacteria > Acetobacterales > Acetobacteraceae > PALSA-911. The sequence goes on from CAINEA010000511.1 coordinate 16,460, forward strand.
CCGATGAAGACGTTGCCGAGCTGCGCGCCTAGCACGAAGAGCGAGCTTCCGTCGGTCAATTGCCTGCCGGGCGCCGGCCCCCATTGACGTTCGATCTCCGGCAGCCAGGACTGGCGGCGCACATGGTCGTCGGCGGGAATACGCGCCGCGACATTCGCGTCGGTGCCGAACCGTTTCGCATTGCCTTCCAGCACGATGGCGCGGAGCGCAGCTTCGGTTTCCGGGACCTCCACCGTGTAGCCCTGGGCCTGCATGCCGCGCAGGGTGTTGAGCAGCGAGGCAAAGACCCCGAGATAGGCGGCGGTGCCGGCGGCGCCGCCATTCGGCGGGAAATTGAACAGGACGATGGCGACCCGGCGTTCTGCATGGGCCGAACGGCGCAGCGTCACCAGCTTCGCCACGCGCGCGGCAAGCATCCGCGAGCGTTCGAGATGGGGCACCATGTCGCGGGCGCAATTCGTTCCGTCGCAGCCTTCGCAGCGGTCCTCCGTTCCGGACACGCCGCAACGGCCGCCGAATGTCATCGGCAGGATGCCACCGTCCAACTCCGGTATCGCCACCATCATCGTGGCTTCCACCGGCAGCAGACCGCGGGCGTCGGCTCCCCATTGCGCCAAGGTCTGGAATTCGAGGGGATGGGCGGAGATATACGGAACGTCGAGCCGTGCCAGCATCTCCTCGGCCGCATGGGCATCGTTGTAGGCGGGGCCGCCGACGAGGGAAAAACCGGTCAGTGAAACGACCGCGTCCACTGTGGGCACGCCGTCGCGCAGGAAGAATTGTTCGATGGCCGGACGTTGGTCGAGGCCACTGGCGAAAGCGGGGACCACGCGCAGGCCCTGCGCCTCCAGCGCGGCGATGGCGCCGTCGTAATGGCCGGAATTGCTGGACAGCACGTAGGCGCGCATCAACAGCACGCCCACCGTTCCGCTTGTGCCGCGCGGATCGGACGTCAGTTGATCGAGCCTTTCGACCACCCGGCCGTTCGCGCGCGGATGATACAGGCCGACATCCGGATAATGCTTCGGCGCCACGACCGCGCGTGTGCCGCGCAGAGACCGGCGAGGACCGTCGGCGTAGCGATCCACCAGCATGCGCAATAAATTAACGATATTGTCCTCGGAACCGGCCAGCCAGTATTGCAGCGACAGGAAATAGGCACGCACATCCTGCGCCGTTCCCGGAATGAAGCGCAGCAGTGCCGGAAGCCGGCGCAGCATCTTCATCTGGCCCTGCCCGGACGATCCGTTCTTCGAGCCGCCCTTTTCCCCAGGCTTGCCGCGCAGGCGCTTCAGCATCGCCAGCGCGCCGGTGGCTTCGCCGGCCATTCTGAATTTGCCAATCCGGGTCAGGCGCATCACCTCGCCGGCGGACATGCAGCAGAGCATCGCATCGCAATGCGGCTGGCGCGCCGCCAGGGCCGGCAGCACGGCGCGGATATGATCTTCGAGAAACAGCATGGTCGCCACGACGATGTCGGCCTGGGCGATGTCGGCATGGCATTCCGCCAGCGCCTGATCGTCCGAGCCCCATTCGTCCGCCGCATGCATGGTTAGATGCAGTCCGGGCAATTCCCGGCGAAGCGTATCCTTCGCCCGCGCGAACGCACCGCCGAGGTGACTGTCCATCGTCACCACGACAACCCGGATGGGTGTTCTGTCAGCGGCCGAAATGCGCTTTGGCATCGTATAAGGTCTCGATCGTGATCGTGTTCAGGCCGGCCTGTTCGGCGAAGCGTTCGGTATTGCGGCGTGCCTTGCCGCGAACGAAGAACGGAATCTTTTTCAGTTCACGCTCCGCCTCCTGCGCCCATAAAACGGGACGATCGGTGGTCAAGGCAGCAGCTTCCGCTACTGCCGGCACCACGGTTTCCTCGGCACGCATCGGAGCGGCACCGGCATTGTGCAGATGCGACGGCGCCTCGTCGTCATTGAATTCGAAATCATCGCGGAACATGGTCAGCAGATGCTCTTCCAGGCCCATCATCAGCGGATGAACCCAGGTGTCGAAGATCACATTGGCGCCCTCGAACCCCATCTGCGGCGAATAACGGGCGGGGAAGTCCTGCACATGCACGGGCGCGGAGATCACCGCGCAGGGCACGCTCAATCGCTTGGCGATATGGCGTTCCATCTGCGTGCCGAGAACCAGTTCCGGCTGCAACCGGACCACATGCTCCTCGACTTCGAGGTAGTCATCCGTGATCAGCGGCTCCACATCGTAGAGTTTGGCCGCCTCGCGCAGCTCGCGGGCGAACTCCCGCGAATAGGTGCCGAGGCCGACGACCGTGAAGCCGAGCTCCTGGGTGGCGATGCGTGCCGCGGCGATCGCGTGCGTGGCGTCGCCGAAGATGAACACGCGCTTGCCGGTCAGGTAATTCGAATCGACGGACCGGGAGTACCAGGGCAGCCGGGAGGTTTCCGCCGACAGGATCCCGGTGGGATCGACGCCAGCGATCTCGGCAACCTCGCGCACGAAATCGCGCGTCGCGCCCACGCCGATCGGCACGGTTTTCACCATGGGCTGGCCGAACATGCGCTGCAGCCAGGCAGCGGCCTGCGAGGCGATTTCCGGGTAGAGGACGACGTTGAAATCGGCATCGCCAAGCCTGGCCAGGTCCGCCGGCGTCGCGCCCAGCGGGGCCACGACATTGATGTCGATGCCCATCCGGTTCAGCAGGGAAGTGATCTCCCGCACATCGTCGCGGTGGCGGAATCCGAGCGCTGCCGGACCCAGCACGTTGCAGCGCGCGCGAATGCCCGGCTGGCGCGCCGGGCGCTGGCTGCCGGGCGGCGGCGCCGATGGGCCGGCCATGGCGCGGACGAGCTGGTAGAAGGTTTCCGCCGCCCCCCAATTCTCCTTGCGCTGATAAGACGGAAGTTCCAGCGCCACGACCGGGACCGGCAATCCAAGCGCGCGGGCCAGGCCGCCGGGATCGTCCTGGATCAACTCAGCGGTGCAGGAGGCGCCGACCAGCATCGCCTGCGGCTGGAAGCGGTCGAAGGCTTCCTGCGCCGAGGTCTTGAAGAGTTCGGCGGTATCGCCGCCGAGGTCGCGGGCCTGGAAGGTCGTGTAGGTAACCGGTGGGCGCTTGGAGGCCCGCTCGATCATCGTGAACAGCAGGTCGGCATAGGTATCGCCCTGCGGCGCGTGCAACACATAATGGACGCCCTCCATCGCCGTGGCGATCCGCATCGCGCCGACATGGGGTGGTCCTTCATAGGTCCAGACAGTGAGTTTCACCGTTCAGACCTCCAACCGCGCGCGCCGAACCAACGGGCGGGCGAATAGTTCCGCGAGGTCGGCGGCTTGCTCGTAGCCCTGGATGGGCGTGAAGAGCAGTTCGATCGACCATTTCGTGGTCAGGCCCTCGGCCTCCAGGGGATTGGCGAGACCGAGGCCGCATACCACGAGGTCGGGCTTTTCCGCACGGCAGCGATCAAGTTGGCGATCGACGTGCTGGCCTTCGCTCAGGCGGGTATCCGGCGGGAGCATGGCGAGTTCGTCGGCCAGATGCTGGCGATGCAGATAGGGCGTGCCGACTTCCACGAGTTCCATCGACAGTTCGCGAGCCAGGAAACGGGCAAGCGGGATTTCGAGTTGCGAGTCGGGGAAGAAGAATACGCGCCGGCCGGTGAGGCGGCCGGTGTAGCGGGCGAGCGCCTGGCGCGCGCGTTCCCGACCGATCGCGGTTGCCGCCTGGAACCGGTCCGGATCAATCCCCCAGGCATGCGCGGCGGCTTGCAGCCAGAGGGTGGTGCCCTCTTCACCCAATGGGAACGGCGCCGCGATCCGGGAGGCGCCACGCGCCTCCAGCGCCCGGGCGGTATCCGCCAGGAATGGTTGGGCCAGCAGGTATCGTGTCCCAGGCCCAATCGCCGGAAGGTCGGTCGCGCGGCGCGGCGGCAGGAAACGGACCGGGCCGACACCCATGATTTCGAACATCCGCGCCATCTGGTCTTCCACCACTTCGGCCAGCGCACCGACAACCAGCAGCGATTTGGCTGCGTTCGGCGCCTCCGCCGGGAGGATCGGCACGAGGGAGGCGAGGCAGGCGTCCTCCCCCTGCGTAAACGTGGTTTCGATGCCACTGCCGGAATAGTTCAGAACGCGCACCGCGGGGGAGAACCGGCGAGACAGGCGGGACGCCGCGCGCGACAGGTCGAGCTTGATCACCTCGGAGGGGCAGGAGCCGACCAGGAACAGCAGGCGGATATCGGGGCGGCGGGCGATCAGGCGGTCGACCACCTGATCCAGTTCATCGTTCATGTCCGCGAGACCCGCGAGGTCGCGTTCATCGATAATGGCGGTGGCGAATCTTGGCTCCGCGAAAATCATGACGCCGGCAGCGGATTGGATCAGGTGGGCACAGGTGCGCGAGCCGACCACCAGAAAGAATGAATCCTGTATCTTCCGGTGAAGCCAGACGATCCCCGTCAGGCCGCAAAAAACCTCCCGCTGGCCCTTTTCCTGCAGAACCGGAAGTGCGGGCCGCGCCGTGTCGAGTGCCGCGGCTGCGCTCACTTCGAGTAGCCCATCGCACCACCGGTATCGATCGACCAGTCCTGCTGTTCCTTGCGCGCGGCCCGAAGTTTCATCAGGAACTGAGTCGCGTTGACGACGTAGCTGGCATAGGCGGCGAGTGCCAGCCACATTTGCCGTGTAGGGTCCAGCGCCCCGCTGAAGAGGCCGATCAGATAGGCGGTGTGCAGCGCGAGCACGAGAATGCTGACGACGTCTTCCCAGAAGAACGCCGGAGCGAACAAATAGCGGCCAAAAACGTCGCGCTCCCAGATCGATCCGGTCACCATGATCGTGTACAGCAGGACCGTCTTCATCACGATCGATATTGTCGCAACCATCAGTCCGTCGCCGGTGGCAAGGTAACGCAGCACGAGGGCAAGGCTGACCAGAAAGATCGCGAATTGGATTGGGGCCAAGACCCCCTGCACCAGGGTCCAATGGGACGCATCCCGGCGACGGCGCTCTTCGGGGGTGTAAAGCGAGCGGTTCACGGGGCGGGAATTGGCATGACGTCGCACGAGCCGTCCCGAAGTTGCTCCGAATGGGCAGCAATCGACGCTGTTCGCTAGGCGACTGAAAAACTCAAATGTAAACATTGGTTGACAAATTCCTCCCTTGGCGTTGCGATGCTGGTTCGCGAGATTGAAAGCTACCGGCAAGCGAGCGTTGATCGGGGGGAAAAGGGGATGAAGCGATCCGTTTTTTGTGCCGAAACACCGAGCCCTCCCTGGCGACTTACGCCGTTGGTTGAGAGGCTAGGAGCTAGCCAATCAACATGTCAAGCAAGATTTACGTAAACATATCTTGACAGTCGAGCGACAAATAAATCAAATCGGGGGGAGGGAAAATCATGGGCACTTCACGCGAACAGATCGGCGACAGGAACCGCTGGCAACCCGCCGGGGAACCGCCCTGCGGTGGCTATCCGATCGACGGATTGACGGCCTTTCGACGCGATGACGACGAAGCCGGCCGCCTGGCTCTGTTGACCCGTACGATCGAACGGGAGGTGATTCCAAGGCTCGTGCTGGCCAGCCGGGCTGTTCCCGTGACGGTTGCGGTATCCGCGGCCGGGCCCGCGTTGCTGGTGTCCGCGGAGGTGCTGCAATACGCCGATCTGCTCCTGGGCCAGGACGATGCGGCGTCATTTCGCTTCCTGTTTACGCACTTTTCTCAGCTTCTCTTTCGTGGCACATATCGTGAACATTCGATTTAGCGAGGCAGGGACGATGGCTCGAAACAAGGTGCAATTCCAAAAGGGTCTCAGCGAAGCGGGGTTCGAGGCTCTTTAC
>CAINEA010000512.1 GCA_903847525.1 uncultured Acetobacteraceae bacterium
GTAAAGAGCCTCGAACCCCGCTTCGCTGAGACCCTTTTGGAATTGCACCTTGTTTCGAGCCATCGTCCCTGCCTCGCTAAATCGAATGTTCACGATATGTGCCACGAAAGAGAAGCTGAGAAAAGTGCGTAAACAGGAACGGCTTTATAAAGTAGTTTCCCGCAGCCCAGCAAGCCGAAGACCATCCGCATAATGCGCCAAATCATGTGGCTGGGTCAGAGGAGAGCGCACCAAAGCATTTTGGACACTGAATTTCGGTTCAAGCATCAGCAATCGCTCCCGCAAATTATCCGCTTCGTCCCGGCGTCCCAGGTGTCCCAATGCCGATAAATGCCCTTTGTATGTCGAGGAAAAGCCTGGGTTCAGCGCCAATGCACGGTTACCGATCTCGATCGTACGCTCATGCATCTGCAACATCAGATTCGGCATCATTGCGGCCATATCAAAGAAAAAACCATGCGGATCAAATGGCGACAGCCTCTTGGCCCGCGTGATCCTCTTCAGCGCCTCTTCATGACGTCCCAAATAAGACAGCGAGAGGCTTGAAAAACACCAGGCCAGCGCGAGGCTGGGATTAACCGCCAACGCCCGCTCATGTAGCTCCAGCGCCTCTAGCGCCTGCCGTTGCAAGAAACCACGCACATGCCCTGCAATGGTCAAAGCCCGGGCATCTGTCGGATCGAGGGTGACGGCTCTTTCCGCCAGTTGTCCCCCGCGTAGAGTGGCTGCTGCGGCGTCTTCAGCCCAACCCTGCCCAACCAGCAGCAAGTGCCAATACGCGTACCACGCGTGGGCCGAGGCATGTCCATTATCCAATGCGATCGCTGCCGCCAGCATATCCCCCGCGTCATAGAATCCATCGAACTCCAGACGGTAGATTGCCGGAATCGCACGTAGCAAGAGATCCGAAGGGTGGGCATCGCCCGGAGGTCGTGCGCGTGCCTTCTCTCCTTCGCGCACCAACAACTCAGGGTCCAGTTGCGCGACTGTTTCGGATGCAATCTCGTCTTGAAGGGTGAGCAGGTCGGTCTCAAGACGGTCGAACCGTCTCGCCCAAATCACTTCGTCACCGGCACCAAGATCCAGCAATCGGGTCATGACACGTACCCGGCCTCCACCCCGTTGCACGGTTCCTTCCAGGACAAGGTCTAGATGAAGAGAGCGCCAGGCAGAGCTTCCGCCTGTCTGGACCGATGAATGCTTCAGCAGCGCGGCGCTCATGGAACTTGGCGGCACGCAGGAGAGCCAACTGAGACGTGAAAGCGCATACGTAATCTCTTCGGCAAGACCCAGAGACAAAGCATCCGTTTCAACGTCATCGAGGACACGCAATGGCATAACACCAATCCGCACAGCGCGGTGCCCAACCTGATTTCCTGGAGAAGCGACCGTCTCTATCGGGTTGAACTTGCCTATAGCATCGCCACCCAGCGCATGGCCACCGATGCTCGAGTTTGGTATCGGCGTAGGGTTGCGGATGCTGGACAGCAATGCTGCCGTCTCCTCCGATGGGGTCAGTTGCGCCACGGCCGCAAGTGCATCGGCGCAACGTTCAAACGCGCTGACCGCAGCAGCCCGGTCCCCCCTCGCGGCGTGTGCCCGAATAAGCGCTCTCCAAGCCCCTTCGTGTGCCTGGTCGATGGCAATCAAGGCTTCGGCGGCGCCGACCAAAGCTTCCCATCCAATATCGACCTTTTCTTGTCCTGGTGCCTGGCATATCGCCAGCCATTTCTCCGCCAAGCCACGGGCCAATCCTGACAACCGTTCGCTCTGCGCAGCCCGCCAGCGATCAAATGCTGGGTCCAATCCCACAAGGTCTTCCAGCAGTCCAGGACGGAACAGCTCCAGCACCTCACGCCGGACAACACCTGCACGGGAAAGAGCCCGCGCATCCACCCAAACCATCTCGTGCAGCGGCCGGCTTGAACATGAGTTACCCAGCGACAGATGCGTGCGATCCACGACCAATAATCGAGGGTCAATGCCCCCCAGCAGCGTGACTAGCTCATGCACGGCCTGACGCAATGAAGCTCGAGCCTGCTCGCGTTCGCGACTGCTCCAGAGCAATTCGGTCAACTCATCCCGCATAACCGGGCGGCCCACATTCAGCGCAAGTACAGCAAGCACCCCGCGCGCCTTGCGGCCCTTGGGCAGCAAGCTCTTTCCACTTTCGCCTCGTACATCCATCGTCGAAAACAGTCTTACCCGTACGAGTGGATGCACCGTCGAAGTGGCCATTCCGATAGGATCGGTTTCTCTGTCACGCAACGCTATGGCACCGGTTTTTCCCTGGTTCGCTTAAGTAGGCTCCAGAAGGCAACGCCCCGCTTTTACAATTTCATCACGCTATCGTGACTTCGAACGTCGCGCAACCGATGATTGTCTTCCGCTCCGAGATATATCTTGACGCGAAATTCGCCGAAAATTATAAACGAAGGGTCAGTGGGCGTACTGCGCGCTCCAGCATCCCTCAAAGAATCGGCTTCTCGCGATGGCGTCGTGGATATTCATATCCAGCGCTGCGGGATGCTTCCGCACACGACGGCAGACCCTTTACATGCCTGCACCGGAGGTAACCCATTGACCGCCTTAACATTGGTCGGAAGGACCCAGCATGACCCAGTCCAACTCCAAAGCTCCACTCTCTCTGCCCAAGCCCCCCCACAAAGAGATCGCGGATATCGGTTCCATCCGTGCCGGCGGCGGCTTTAGGCTGCCCAAAACCGAAATCGAAGATACCGGCCGCATTCGCATCGGCGGCGGATTCCGCTTGCCCACCGCCTGATAATTTCCTAGCAAAATACAGAGTCAGCCTCAGGGATCCTGATGTCCACTAACAGCGCATCAGGATCGCGCTGTCTTCCCTTGCCGGATCATCTGACATAATTATACACGAGCCCAGACATAGATGAATACATATAAAATATTCAATATGTTTTTATTTTATTGACCTCTATTTCACTGCAGGACTGAAGCGGCGACCGAACTTGTCCGGATCGTTTGCCATCCTACCCACAAAATCAGAAGCCAGGAATAACCGGACGCACCTGACCGTATTCGGTCCTTTTGCGCACCCAACCCAAAAACCGGAGAACCGGCGATGCCAAAAAATCCACGGGTCAATGCAGATCTCCCCATCGGATGCGCCGAACAGGAGGAGGCGAAGGCTCCAATAATTCGCTTCCACCGCTTGATCGAGTCGGCAAGGGCGCCATCTCGCGCAGACCGCTACGCTGGCGGGACCTTACCGACACGTGCGACCCGATATTGTGAGGCGGCGACTTCCGCCTCTGGCTTCGGTTGGTGGGTATTTCCTCCTATCGATCTTACATTCCTATGGGACGGCGACTCGATCTTTTGGCAATACAAGAATGGCTGGCTTCCCTTGACTGCCGCACAGTTTCCAAGCTTTTGCGAAATCTTCGACACAGCAGCTCCAGCCGATATCGCCGGCTGTGCACCACCATTTCTCACTGTCCTACCAGAGCCCGGAACTGTGCAAATTTGGACCGGGCTGATCGCCCAAACGGCGCCAAATTGGAGCTTGCTGATCCGCCCACCGGCTAATCTCCCCTTACAGGGCGGTTACACCCTCTATGAAGGCATCGTTGAAGCCGATCGCTGGTTCGGCCCACTATTCACCAACTTGCGCTTTACGCGCACTGACTCACCAATCCGACTAGCCACGGATTTTCCTCTCTGTCAGGTGCAGCCTATTCCACGTTATGTCTATAACGACAACACATTGGCTTCTACCATAATCACGCCGAATATTTCTGGACTTACGTCAGCCGATTGGGATGCATACCGGGTTTGCATAGCCGAACCGAATTCTCGTCCGAACCGTCCCTTCGGAGCCTACGCTACCGCAGTCCGCAAACGCCGGAACGAAGTGTGCCCGGCTTAACTGAGATCCTGCCTGAACCCGCGAGCGGTCTCCGGTCCAAACGAATAGCCACGCGCCACGATTAGCTGGGCATAAGGCCGAGACAACGTCCCTTCCGGCTTGCCGAAGAAAGAAATTCGACGAGTTCCCCAACCTCCGGCAAGTGCTCGCCCGCAATCACTCCTGTCAGGTGCAGCAGTTCCTCGACAGCTTGCACCGCGCCCAGCATGTTAGGATCGTTGCTCGATACCACCATCAAAGGGAGGGTCCGGTCGTGTTCCGCAACCACTTTCATAATGTGGCAGCCGTCCTGGCCTGGGCCATCCAGTTCACAGAATACTGCCATCGGCCGGCACACCTTCAACAGGGGGGCGAGATCGCGATGGCTGTCGATTCTCTCAAGCCGGATACCCAGGAAATCACAAATTGGCTGTAAACCCGCACAGAAATGGACTTCATCGGCCACAGCCAAAACCAAAGGTTCACGACGAGCCAGGTCGACCATCTCTGTCACTGGTCGCCGCTTGCCTGTCGCGCGCTTCTTTGTCGGTGGTCGCCTGTCGGCCCGGTCGTCCTTCCAGAGACCCGGTTCATTCCGAGGTTGCTCGCCCCAATCCGAGTTGTTGTTCAGGTAGTCCATATGATCCCCCAACAATCTTAAGCCTCCCCTCATTTTCCACCTGATCCGTTGCAGAACAAAAGAAGCTCAAAGTTGGCGCTTAGTTTACGAA
>CAINEA010000513.1 GCA_903847525.1 uncultured Acetobacteraceae bacterium
CTTCCCCGGCGTGGGCATGAAGGTCTCGGGGTCCTCGGCATTGATGCGGCATTCGATCGCATGGCCGTTGAAACGGATGTCCTGCTGCGTGTAGCCAAGCGGCTGGCCGGCAGCGACGCGGATTTGCTCGCGCACCAGATCCACACCGCAGACCATCTCGGTGATCGGATGCTCCACCTGCAGGCGGGTATTCATCTCGATGAAGGCGAACTGCTCGTCCTGGTACAGGAATTCCAGCGTGCCGGCATTGCGGTAGCCAAGCTTGGCGAGGCCCGCGGTGGCGACGGCGCCGAGCGCGTCGCGCTGCGCGCCGGTCAGCACCGGGGAACCGGCTTCCTCCAGCAGCTTCTGATGCCGGCGCTGCAGGGAGCAGTCGCGCTCGCCGAAATGCACCACGTTGCCATGCGCGTCGGCCATGATCTGCAATTCGATGTGGCGCGGCCGGTCCAGGTATTTCTCGATATACACCGCGTCATTGCCGAACCCGGCCCGTGCCTCGGCCCGGGCGACACGCCAGGCCTCGTCGATCTGGTCCGCGGTCTCGGCCACCTTCATGCCGCGCCCGCCGCCCCCGGCAGCGGCCTTGATCAGCACGGGATAGCCGATCCGCGCGGCGATCGCGCGCGCCTCGTCCAGATCCGACACCACGCCGTCCGATCCCGGCACCAGCGGCACGCCGAGCGAGGCCATGGCGGTCTTCGCGGCGATCTTGTCGCCCATCATGCGGATATGCGCCGGCGAGGGGCCGATGAAGGTCATGCCGTGCGCCTCGACCTTCTCGGCGAAGCCCGCGTTCTCCGACAGGAAGCCATAGCCGGGATGAATCGCGTCCGCCCCAGTGATCGAGGCGGCCGAGAGGATATTGGGAATGTTGAGGTAGGAGTCCTTCGCCGCCGGTGGGCCGATGCAGACGCTTTCATCGGCCAGCCGCACATGCATCGCCTCGGCATCCGCGGTGGAGTGCACCGCGACCGAGGGGATGCCGAGTTCCCGGCAGGCCCGCTGGATGCGGAGCGCGATCTCGCCGCGATTGGCGATCAGGATCTTCTGGAACAAGGGGGCCACTCCTGGATCAGACGTCCAGCAGAATCAGCACTTCGCCATATTCCACCGGCGACCCGCTGTTCACCAGGATGCGCGAGACCGTGCCGGCCTTCGGCGCCTTGATCTGGTTATAGGTCTTCATCGCCTCGATCAGCAGGAGGGTCTGCCCCTCGGTCACCGTCTGGCCGGGCACCACGAAGGGCGCCGCGCCAGGTTCGGCGGACAGATACGCCACGCCGACCATCGGGCTCTTCACCGCGCCGGGATGGGCGGAGAGATCGACCGGCGCCGTGGCGACCGGCGCCGCTGCCGGCACGGCCGCCGCACCGGCCGCCGGCGCGGGCGCATAGGCCGTCTGAGACACGATCTGGGCGGGTGCGCGGGCGACGCGGACCCGGCTGTCCTTCTCGGTGATCTCGATCTCGGTGAGGCCGGTATCGATCAGTATATTGGCCAGGGCGCGGATGGCTTCCGCGTCGAACTTGATGCTGCTCACGAATCGTTCTCCGAAATCATGTCCGCCATGGCGGTCAGTGCCAGCGCGTAGCCCTGGATTCCCAGGCCGGCAATCATGCCCACCGCGACCTTCGAAATGTAGGAAACGTGGCGGAATTCCTCGCGCCGATGGATGTTGGTGATGTGCACCTCGATCACGGGCAGCTCCGACGCGAGCAAAGCGTCCATCAGGGCCACGGAGGTATGGGTATAGCCGCCGGCATTGATGATGATGCCCGAGGCGCGGCCGCGAAACTCCTGAACCCAGGTGATCAGCTCGCCTTCGCCGTTGGTCTGGCGGAAATCGATCGCCACACCCAGCTGTTCGGCGGTCTCCGCGCAGAGCTGCTCCACGTCGTCCAGCGTTGCCGAGCCATACAAATGCGGCTGGCGCAGGCCGAGCATGTTGATGTTCGGGCCGTTCAGCACGGCGATGAGCGGCATGGGGGATGCGTGTGACATAACCTCGGGCCGTAGCATGGCGGCGCGAGCCAGTCCAATATAGGGATGCCTGAAAGAGCCAGGATCTTCGTCTTTGGGCCGCCTGCAGGGCCTGCGCCCTTGCGTTACGGCTGAAATCTACGCACTTTCCATCGCAATGATCCGCGTCGCGCGGAGCGACTGGGTAAGGGATGAAGTGATGCAGCGCCGTCTTCTGTTGCGTGCCGGCACCGTGGCGATGGGGGCAATGGGCGCCGCACTGTTCTCCGGGGCCAGGCAGGCAGGCGCAGCGCAGGAACCGACGGGGAAGCACCCCAAGAAGCCGGCGGCCAAGCCCACGGCCCAAGCCGCCCCGCATCCCGCTTCTCGGCCTGTTACCCGCCCCGCGCCGCACAGCATCGTCACGCAATCCGGTCCGGGCATCACCACCGAAGCCGAGTTGCCCAGCGCCTACCCCAGCGCGATCGCCGCCTTCTGGAGCACCGGGGACGCCGGTGAGTTTCTCTCCACGCGTGGCGAGAGCGTGCGCATCCGCACTATGCGCTTCGTCCGTCCGGGCGCGGACACGGCCATCGTCATCTCGTCCGGCCGTACCGAGTGTATGATCAAGTACAAGGAACTGATCTACGACCTGAACCGCAATGGCTACTCCGTGTTCATTCACGATCATCGCGGACAGGGCTTCTCCACCCGCCTTCTGAAAGACCCGATGGTCGGCTTTGTCGACGAGTTCGGCGATTATGTGGCCGACCTGAAGACCTTCTTCGACGAGCAGGTCAAACCCACCGGCCATAGGCGCCACATCTTGCTGGGCCATTCCATGGGCGGCTGCATCGCCTCGCTTTATCTGCAGGATCACCAGCGCGATTTCGACCGCGCGGTGCTGTGCTCCCCGATGCACGAGCCGAAGCTCCCGGTGGCGGAGGCATCGCTGTTCGCGGTGAGCGCGCTGGATACGGTCGGGCTCGGCGACGAATTCATCCCTGGCGGCCATCCATACGACCATGTGCGGGATTTCGACCTCGCCACCAATGAATTCACCCACAGCCAGACCCGCTGGGAGATCACCTGGGACGAGTTCAACGCCAACCCCTCCGCCAAACTCGGCAGTCCCAGCGTGCACTGGATCCGCGTCGCCTACGCGGCCGGACGTCAGGCGCAGGAACGCGCCGGCCGCATCGTCGTTCCCATCCTGCTGCTGCAGGCCGGCGCCGACAGCGTGGTCCTGGCCAGCGCCCAGAACCGCTTTAGCGCCAGGCTGAACAGCGTGCACCCCGACAGCTGCACCCTGGTCACGATCGACGATGCCCGGCATGAGCTTTTCGTGGAGGCGGATGAATACCGCACCCGGTCGCTGGACCGCATTCTCGCCTTCGTGTCGCCGCCGTCCTGAACGCCGCCCCCGGCCCGCCACCCAGGCGCGGCGCCACGCCCGGCTCCATGGGCCACTTCCTTGCGACGCCAAGCCGGGGTACCATCCGCCGGCCATGCAGACTTCCATCACCCTGTCGCTGAACGGCGAGACCAAGACCTATCCCGCGCCGCTCAGTGTCGCGGAATTGCTCGGCCTGCTCGAACTCGATACCCGCAAGGTAGCGGTGGAGCGCAACGAGGAAATCGTGCCGCGCTCGGCATACCAGCAGACCCAGCTGCAAGACGGGGACCAGTTGGAAATCGTGCATTTCATCGGCGGCGGATAAGGGCGAACCACATGGACACCACCATCAAGACCGACGACACCTGGACGGTTGCCGGACGCAGCTTCCGCTCCCGCTTGATCGTCGGCACCGGGAAATACAAGGACCTGGAAGAAACCGCCGCGGCGATCGAGGCGTCCGGCGCGGAGATCGTCACCGTGGCCGTCCGCCGGGTGAACCTTTCCGATCCCAAGGCGCCGATGCTGCAGGACTATGTCGATCCCAAGCGCTACACCTATTTGCCCAACACCGCCGGTTGCTTCACCGCCAATGAGGCGGTCCGCACCCTGCGTCTGGCGCGGGAAGCCGGCGGCTGGAACCTCGTCAAGCTGGAAGTCCTTGGCCCGCCACCCACGCTGTACCCGGACATGCAGGCCACCCTCGAAGCCACCGCCGTGCTGATCAAGGCCGGGTTCGAGGTGATGGTCTACTGCGCCGTCGACCCCATCGCCGCCACGACGCTGGACGAGCTCGGTGCCGTCGCCATCATGCCGCTGGGCGCGCCGATCGGTTCCGGCCTCGGCATCCAGAACCCGGCGATGATTTCCATGATGATCGAACAGTCCAAGGTTCCCCTGCTGGTGGATGCCGGCGTCGGTACCGCATCGGATGCCGCCATTGCGATGGAACTCGGCTGCGACGCCGTGCTGATGAATTCCGCCATCGCCCATGCGCAGCATCCGGTGCTGATGGCGAAAGCCATGAAAGCTGCCGTGGAAGCCGGCCGGCTGTCGTTCCTGGCCGGCCGCATGCCCCGCCGCATGGGCGCCGACCCGTCGAGCCCGCTGACCGGGTTGATCCGCTGAGCGGGGGCTGCGCGTAAGGCGGGGAACTTCCCCACAGATCGCAATAGCCGACCTCGTCGATCGTCGGGGATGGCTGGGCCAGCTTGCGTGGCATTTCGATGTCGTTGATCCGGACCGAGGGCTCCTGCACCGCTACATCGTAGGCTGCCAGGTATCCAAAGCAGCGGGACAGAACCTTCTTGTCGAAGGGGAAGTTGAAACGGCCGGCGGAACCCGTCTGCGCATCATGGGCCAACCGCTCCAGGCCGGCATGTGCGCTAATTTACCCTCGCCATCGCCTCGCGGCATCCCGAAGAGGCCTCCGAGGCGTGCTGCTGCAGGCATTGCAGGGCGTCCCTGCCACCCGGCGCCACATTGCTGCAATGGGCAATATAGTCGAACCGGCACGCACTGCGGATGGAACTGATCTGTTCCGGGGTCGGTAGCTTCGCCAGCGCCTCTCGGCAGGCGGAGGATACCTGCGGGGCATTCTGCTGGAGGCATTGCAAAGCTTCCTTGCTGCCGGGCGGCAGGTTGGCGCAATGGGCCTTGAAGTCGTCGCGGCATACGCCGGAGATGCCGTCGGACACTGTCTGGGCCGGCGATAGCGCCAAGGCCGGGAATGCCAGAACGATCGCAGCGCAAACGATCACAGCGCACATGGCGAGCGCCTGAAGGGCGCGGATCCTCAGGGCCGTTTTGCATCGCATTCGGCCAAAGGTCCGCCCGTCCCCGCACGGGAGCAAAATCTCAGGCTCCATGGGCAACCTCGCTTTCGGTACAGGGCATAGCGCGGGCTCCGGCCGCTTGCAGCTGGCGCGCCTGCGCCAGTTGCGGCGCGGACATGTGCGTCCTGACCTGCTCGGCGCGCCTGGCGCCGTCGGGGGCTCCGGCGTCGGCGGCCAGGCTGAACCACGTCCAGGCGGCAACCGGGTGCAGTGGCGCGTCGGCAACCGCCGCGGCCAGGCGCCGGCCAGCCCTCAGGCCGTCGACCGCGTCGCCGTCATAGATGCGTCCCAGGCGGAACATTGCGTCCCGGTTACCCTGGATCGCGGCGCGGCACAGAAATTCGGTCGCGCGCTGGGTGTTGTAGAACGGCTGGTCGGCGGACACCGAACAGCACAGCGCATTGCCGACCTTGAGCTCGGCCTCCGCATTGCCGGCTTGCGCGGCGGCCAGGTTGGATTGATAGATCGACTGGTCACGGGCAACCATGGCCGCCTCGACGATCGGTGCCGCGCAGCCAACGGGCAGGGTAACGAGTATCAGCACGGCAAGCGTTGCAGCACCACGAGCGGCTGGGACCCGACCGGCCGTGGCCGGGCGATATTTCCTCAACAAATGCATCTCCCAATGAAAATATCTAAAAATCCGCCCAGATGGGCCTTCGGCCGTTTCTATAGGCCCTAACCCGGAGCCCGTATGCAGTGTCGTGAAATACCGGCTCCGGCAGTCATCGCCCCAGCCCGACACCCCTGGATTGAGCTGCGCTCCACCCGGGGCACGTCTCCTAGTCAGACGTCATAGCCCTCTCCACCCTATTGCCTCACGCGTTAAAGTGCATAGACGGTCAAAGGCTGTCGCGTCCGGTCGCCAACGGTCTGGTTCCCATGCACACAGTGCTCAAACCAGTACATAAAATCGCGCCGTGAATTCGGCCTGTGACAGTCCCCTGCCTTCCGCGTACCGTTCGCACGATCGTCTCAGCGGTTTCCCCGCAGGTCATGGATCGGCGTTGGAGCTGGAAGCGCCACATCGCATGCGGCATCCTGATTGGCGGGCGATTACTACTTACTTAGTCTGGAGTTTATGACTTTTATGGCTTTGTCAAACTCGGAAAGTTCATCCTTGGTATAATTTTCGATTGAAAGGAACTCTGTCAAATAGAGCTTTTTAAGTTCGTTTTTGGCACTGGTTCTGTCGCTTGTATCACTGCTACTTAATTTCATAATCAGATCCGGTTCTCTGCCTACGACGGCAGATATTACTCTCTGAGGAAGCAGGCCTTCTATGCAATCCTTACCGGGTTTGGAAATCCCGAGCGGGATGTAATCAAACCTTTCGCTTAACCCCAATCGGTGCAATGCGGGCTTGATCTCTTTTTCGACATCTAAATCGAATGTAACGAATACTTGATCAAATTTTCTTATTACGAATTGCACAAGGACGGTATTTTTTAGAGTGTCTTTTCCCCCATAGGGGACGACCTCTATTTCCGAATTTAATTTGCAACAAGTATGGTTATGCGATTTCATAAAGTCAAAATATTTCCTGTTTACGCACTTTTCTCAGCTTCTCTTTCGTGGCACATATCGTGAACATTCGATTTAGCGAGGCAGGGACGATGGCTCGAAACAAGGTGCAATTCCAAAAGGGTCTCAGCGAAGCGGGGTTCGAGGCTCTTTAC
>CAINEA010000514.1 GCA_903847525.1 uncultured Acetobacteraceae bacterium
AGTATGGAACGCAACGTGCCCTTCGACCTTCTGCATCACCTGATGAATATGGCCGTTCAGCACCGTGACCGACCCGAAGCGCTTGAGGTAGGTGAGCGCCTGCGCCCCATCCATCGTGCCCCAGCCCCAGTCCGCATAGACCACCCAGAGCGGAATATGCGCGAACACCACGATCGGTGTGCTGGCGGTCTTCCCGGCTAGGTCCCGCTCCAGCCATTCCAGTTGCTCATGGCCGAGATTGCCCATGCCGCCGGCCTTCAGGTCGACCACGTTCACCAAGCCGACGAAATGCACGCCGTGCGCGTCGAAGCTGTACCAGCCACTGCCCTTTGTGCCCTTGCCGAAGCGGTTCAGGTAGGACTTGCCGTCGTCTTCCAGGATGTCATGCTCGCCGGGCACGTAATGCGTGATCAGCTTCGTTCCGCCGATCAGTTGCGCGCCGGTATCAAACTCCGCCGGCTTGGATAGATGGGTGATGTCGCCGGTATGGATCATGAACGCCGGCTTCTCGGCGACGACCCGATCCAGCGCCGATTTCAGCGTACCGGTAACGTCCGGGTTGGCCGGCTTGTTGAAGCCTAGATGACTGTCGCTGATCTGCGCGAACGTAAAGCCCGCCGGCGCCGCCTCGGCCGAGCCGACGAGCCCCGAACGCGGAATGCCGCCCGCCACGGTCCAGATCATCGCGCTGCCGGCCCAACTCATGCATTTCAGGAAACCACGGCGGTTGACGCCATCCCGGTCGAGGAGATCGGTATCGTTTTCCATCTTCATCTTCCCCACAGCGGGCCCGACAGCCGGACCCGTCTACCGCAATGACCGCGGGAGCGGATGTTCTATTCCCGCCGTCCAAAAGAAGTTTTAGAGCGGGAATAAACCCGTCACTGCGCCGGTCTGGTAAGGATGACACCTGTTGCAGGAAAACCGACTTGGCCCCCGACCCACGACGGCGACAATTCGAACTGCTTGCCCTGCCGCATCTCGATGCCGCGTTCAACCTCGCGCGTTGGCTCGCCGGCAATACCGCCGACGCGGAGGACATCGTGCAGGACGCCTATCTGCGCGGCTGGCGCTACTTCGACAGTTTTCGTGGCGGCGACATGCGCGTCTGGCTACTCGCCATCGTGCGGACAGCTTTCCTGACCTGGATGAAGGACAACCGCTCCCCCCGCCTGGTGTTCTTCGCCGAGGATCCCGCCGGCGCCGAAAAAACCACCGCCTGGACCGACGCGCCGCGGGACCCGGAAGCCCTGCTGCTGGATCGCATCGACAGCGCGGTGCTGGCCCAATTGATGACCCGCCTTCCCGGCGAATACCGGGAAGTCTTGCTGCTGCGGGAGATGGAGGATTTTTCCTATCTCGAAATCGCCCAAATCACCGGCACCCCTGTCGGCACGGTGATGTCGCGCATCGCCCGCGCTCGCGCCGCCTTGCGCCAACTATGGAAAGACTCCGACCATGCTATGTGACCGGGCCGCGACGCTTCTGAACCCGCTCGCCGACGGCGAACTCACATGGTTGAAGGCCTGGCGCGTCCGTCGCCACCTCGCCCGGTGCCCATCCTGCGCCTGGCAGCTCGAGGAAATCGGCGCTCTGCGCAGCGCCATGCGCACCTCCCTGCCCTATCACCGGGCCTCCCCGGCGCTGGCCGCCCGCATCGGCGCGGTCCTGCCGGGCGAAGTGCCCCCCGCAGTCCGCCCTGCCATTCCGGCCTTCTGGCCTCGACGACTACCGGCCATGGGCATGGGAATTTCCGGGGCGCTGGCGGGCGTGGCGCTAACGCTGTTCGTCCAGTCTGGTCTATCCGAACAACGGGCAGAGACCATCGGCCGCGCCGCCATCGCCGCCCACAGCGCTGCCATGACCTCCGGCCACGCCATCGACATCCCGACAAGCGACCGGCACGTGGTGAAACCCTGGCTGTCCGCCCGGGTGGACGTCTCCCCGCCAGCGGCCGATCTGGCAGCCGAAGGTTTTCCGCTTATCGGCGGGCGGCTCGACCGGATCGACGGGCACAAAGCCGCCGTCGTGGTCTACCAACATCGCCAGCATGTCATCGATCTCTACGTCTGGAACGCCGGCAACGCATCCGACACCGCCCCACGTTCCGAGACGCGGCAGGGCTTCAACACGATAAGCTGGCGGCAAAGCGGAATGGACATGGTCGCAGTGTCGGACGTGGCCGCCGGCGATCTGGCTGACTTCGTGGCAAAGGTCGCGGCTGGAGGTTAGGAACGGCGCCAGCAGGAGGCGGAACGGGCACAGACGCATTTGCTGCGATTCCTTCTCGCATAACGTCTCGCGGCGGCGACGGGCTGTTGGCTTTCACCTGAGGCGAATGCTCGGCGGCAACGGCGGCATATACATTACGATAAAATGACGGAATCCTGGTCGCCGGCGCTACCGCTGGCTCTCGAAATCGATCCGCGGATCGACCAGCGTGTACATCACATCGCCAACGATCTGCATCACCAGTCCGAGCAAAGTGAAAATGAACAGCGTTCCAAACATCACCGGATAGTCGCGCCTTATCGCCGATTCGAAGCCCAGCAGCCCGAGCCCATCCAACGAAAACACGATTTCCACCAGCAGCGACGAGGAAAAAACGATCCCGATAAAGGCGGCCGGAAATCCCGCCACCACGAGCAGCATGGCATTGCGGAAGATATGGCCATACAGCACGCGGGTTTCGCCGGCCCCCTTGGCGCGCGCGGTGGTGACGTATTGCTTGCGGATTTCTTCCAGGAAGCAGTTCTTGGTCAGCATCGTCAGGCTGGCAAACCCGCCGGCGATCAGCGCGATCGTCGGCAACACCATGTGCCAGCCATAATCGAGGATCCGCGCCGGCCAACTCCAGTCCGAGGCGCCGGAACTGGTCAGGCCACGCAGCGGAAACCACTGCACGAAAGACCCGCCGGCGAACAAAATCACCAGCAGGATGGCGAACAGGAAACCGGGGATCGCATAGCCGATCAGCACCACAGCAGAAGAAATCAGGTCGAACCGGCTGCCGTCATGCACCGCCTTGCGGATGCCGAGCGGGATCGAAATGAGATAGACCAGCAAGGTCGACCATAGCCCGATCGAGACCGAAACGGGCATTTTCTGTGCGATCAGGTTCAGCACGGTCTGGTCGCGAAAAAAGCTGCGGCCGAAATCGAAGCTGGCATAATCGCGCAGCATGTCCAGGAACCGGGTCAACGGCGGCTTGTCGAAGCCGAACATCTTCTTGATGTCGGCTACCACCGCCGGGTCCAGCCCACGTGCACCGCGATAGCTGGAGTCGGAACTCGGCGCGGAGGATTCGCCGGCGCCCGCGTTGGTCAGCCTTCCGGCGGTTTCGCCCTTGCCGCGCAGCTCGGCGATCATCTGCTCCACCGGACCACCGGGCGCGAACTGCACCACCGCGAAATTGATCGCCACGATGCCGATCAGCGTCGGGATCACCAGCAACAGGCGGCGGAACAGATAGGCGCCCATGCTAGTTGCCGCCACCCCGCGCGGCTTCCACCACGGCAGATCGCGCGGCATCGACCCACCAATCGTCCAGCACGAAACCACTGCGGATCTCGACCGGCGGACGCGCGAAGCGGTCCCAGAAAGCCAGCCGGAAGGATTGCGTATGCCAATGCGGCACAACGTACCATCCGTGCAGCAGCACCCGATCGAGCGCGTGCGCGGCGGCAAGCTGAGCTTCCTGGCTATCGACGGCAATCAGCTTGGTCACCAATGCATCCACCACCGGGTCGCATATCCCGATGACGTTGTCGCCGCCTTCCTGCTGGCCGGAGGCGCAACTCCAGTAGCCGAGTTGCTCGCTGCCGGGATTGGTGCTTTCGCCGAACACCACCACTGCCATGTCGAAATCGAAGCTGTCCATCAGGCGCTGGTACTGCGCGCCATCCACGGTACGCACCCGAACCTCGATGCCGAGCTTCTTCAGGGTCTCGACATAGGGCAGCGCGACGCGCTCGAAGGCCGGCTGGTCCAGTAGCAGTTCGAAGGTCATCTGTTTGCCGTCGGGGCCGATCAACTTGCGCTCGCGCACCTCGTAACCGGCTTCCTTGAGCAGCCCGAGCGCGAAACGGAGCTCCTCTCGGTTGTTGCCGGAACCGTCGGTGACCGGCAGGCGGAACGGTTCGGTGAACACCACGGGGCGCAGCTTGTCGCGGAAAGGTTCCAGCAGCGCCAGTTCGCCGCTCTCCGGCAGGCCGGACGAGGCGAGGTCGCTGTTGCTGTAATAGGATTTCGTGCGGGTGTACGCGCCGTAGAACAGGTTCTTGTTGGCCCATTCGAAATCATAGGCCCAGGCCAGTGCCTGGCGGACGCGGACATCCTTAAATACGGGGCGGCGGACATTGAAGGCAAAGCCCTGCATGCCCGTTGGCAAATGGTGGCGGATCTCCTCTTTCTTCACCAGCCCCTTCTGCAACGCCGGAAAGTCGTAGGCGGTGGCCCATTGCTTGGCGATGTTCTCCTGGCGGAAGTCGATCTGCCCGGCCTTGAACGCCTCTAACGCCACGGTGGCGTCGCGGAAATACTCGGTGCGCATGCTGGCGAAATTGCTCAGGCCCCTGCCGGTCGGTCGGTCGCGTGCCCACCAATCCGCCACGCGGTCGTAGGATACGGAACGGCCAAATTCGAACTTGCCCACACGGTACGGGCCGGAGCCAAGCGGCGGCTCGGTCAGCGGCTTGGCGAAATCCCGCCCCTCCCACCAATGCTTCGGCAACACGGCCATCTCGCCGAGGATCAGCGGCAATTCGCGGTTGCGGTCGGTCTTGAAGCGGAAGACGATGCGCAAGGGACCCTCGACCGCGACGTCGGCGATATCGGCATAGTATTGCCGGTAGAACGGGCGCCCTTTTTCGCGCAGGGTGTTGAACGTCCAGGCGACGTCATCGGCGGTCACCGGCGAGCCGTCGTGGAAGCGGGCTTCCGGTCGCAGTTCGAAGGCCACCCATTTGCGGTCTTCCGGCAGTTCGATTACCGATGCCAGATGGCCGTAGGCGGCGCTGTTCTCGTCGGCGGACGCGCGCAACAGGGTATCATACACACGTGTAATATCGGCGGCGCTGCCGCGAATGATGAAGGGATTGAAGCTGTCGAAGGTACCGACTGCCGACATCACTATGTCGCCGCCCTTCGGCGCGTCCGGGTTTACATAAGGGAAGTAGGGAAAATCCGGCGGCAGGGCCGGTGTGCCGAGCACGGAGAACGCATGCGTGCGCCGCACCGGGCCCCCCGGATCGGCCGCACGAGCCGATGACGCCGCCACGGCAGGCGCCAGAGGCAGGGCCGCGAGAAACTGCAGGACGTTACGGCGGGTCGGTGTCATGGCAAGCTGGTTCCTTGTGCGAAAGCATGCTGCCATGTGGGGGGCCGTATGCCGATACCAAGCCCCGCCTCCCACAAGCCCGTGTTTATCCCGCCAGCAAAGCAATGGCCTGTTCCAGCAGGCCTGGATCGCCCACGGCCAGCGCCCGCCCATCGCCGCCGGCGGATAGCTTGCGGCCGGACCAATCCGTGATGCGCCCGCCGGCGCCTTCGATGATCGGGGTCAGCGCCGCCCAGTCCCAGATTTTCAGGTCCGCCTCGGCGATGATGTCGATCTGGCCAAGCGCGAGCAGGCCGTAGGCATAGCAGTCGCCACCGAAGGAACTGCGCTTGGCTGCAGCCGACAGGGCCTGCCAGCGCGGCAAGTCGGCGCCCAGCATTTCCGGCGAGGTAAGGGAAAGTTCCGCCTGGGCAAGGCCGGCGCAAGGCCTTGTCCCTGCACGGCCCCCGAATGGGCCGGTGAAACGGGTTGGCCGGCCGGCGGCGCCGATCCAACGTTCACCGGTGACCGGCTGGTCGATGATGCCGAGGATCGGCGTATCCCCGTCCATCAGCCCGATCAGGGTACCGAACACCGGCCGCCCGGTGATAAAGGCGCGGGTGCCGTCGATGGGGTCGAGAACCCAGCGCAAGCTTGCGTCCGGGCGATCCAGGCCGAACTCCTCGCCGAGGATGCCGTGCGCAGGGAAGCGCTCAGCTAAAACGGCGCGCATCACCAGTTCGGCGGTACGGTCTGCGATGGTGACGGGGCTGCGGTCGTCCTTCAGGTCCGACTCGAGGCCGGCTCGGAAGAACGGGCGGATAACTGCCCCGGCGACATCGGCGGCGGCAACAGCGGCGGCGACCAGCCGGTCCATTTCCGCCTGGTCGACCTCTGTGCGCATCGTCCCGGATTTATGGAAGCGGAGCGGGTGTCTTCGCCAGGCTGCGCAGGTAGTCGATGACGTCGGCGCGCTGCTTGTCGCTATTGATGCCGGCGAAGGCCATCCGGGTGCCGGGCACATAGGCGGCCGGCTTCTTCAGCCAGGCGTTCAACTCTTCATACGTCCAGTCGCCGGCCTTGGCCTTCATACCGTCCGAATAGCCGAAACCTTCCGAATGGGCGTGCTTGGCGTTCACGATGCCATATAAATTCGGGCCAACCCCAGCCTTGCCGCCTTCATTGAACGAATGGCAGGCACTGCAAAGCTTCTTGGCCAGCCCCTCGCCGGCGGCCGGGTCGGCGGCAGCGAGCAACGGCCCGATCGGGGTCAATTCGTCCTTCGCGCCACCGGTTGCGGCGGGGGCAGCAGCTTCCTCGATTTTCAGCACGCTATGCTCGAGGTGATGAACGCGCACGATCTGGTCACCGATCAGGCCGGTGATGAAAAACGCGATGCCGGCGATCAGAATGGCGGCGATCGCCTTGTTGATTTGCATGCTGTCCATAGGACGGAACTTCTCCGGGCTAACAAGCGAGGGGCAACGCGACGGTTGAACGGATTTAACATGGTCCGGAAGGCATTGGAAATGCGCGGCGTTGCACGCGAACCAGGGCCTACCTAATGTGCACCGCACCATAGGCAAAGCGAACAGAGCCATCAAGCCATCGCAATACTTTAACCGAGTCGAGTTCCCCTCCCCGTGACCCCCATCGTCATCATTCCGTCCCGGATGGCCTCCACCCGGCTACCGGGCAAGCCCCTCGCCGACATCCACGGCCAGCCGATGATCGTGCACATGCTGCGGCTGGCGCTGGAGGCCGATATCGGCCCGGTTGCTATCGCCTGCGCCGAGACAGAGATCGCCGATGCGGTCCGTGCCGCCGGCGGCATCGCCGTGCTGACTGATCCGTCCCTGCCATCCGGCTCCGACCGGGTGCATGCGGCGCTCGCGACGCTGGACCCGCAAGGCAGGCACGACGTGGTGGTGAACCTGCAGGGCGACTTTCCCACCCTCGAGGCCGAGCAGCTGCGCGCCGTCATCACGCCGCTGTCCGATCCGCGCGCGGACATCGCCACGCTGGTGGCCCCGATCAACGACGACGAGGAAGCCAACACACCCTCGTTCGTGAAGGCCGCCTGCGTGTTCGAACGCGGCCGCGCAGTGTCTCCCGCGCTGTATTTCTCTCGCGCACCCATCCCATGGGGCGATGGTCCGCGTTGGCACCATATCGGCATCTACGCCTATCGCCGCGCGGCGCTCGCCCGGTTCGTGTCCCTGCCGGAAAGCCCGCTGGAGCGGCGCGAGAAGCTGGAACAGCTGCGCGCCCTGGAAGACGGCATGCGCATCGTCTGCGCGCGGATAGAGCACGGCCCGTTCGGCGTGGACACGCCCGCAGACCTGGATCGGGCGCGCGAGCTGCTTGATCCCAAGAATATCTCCAAAGGAAAATCTTCATGAGCGGCGTCATCGCCTTCCAGGGCTATCCCGGCGCCTATTCGGACCTGGCCTGCCGCGCCGCGTTTCCGGACATGACCACCCTGCCCTGCGAATCCTTCGAAACCGCGATGGAAACGGTGCGCGACGGCCGCGCCGACCTGGCGATGCTGCCCTGCGAGAACAGCCTCGCCGGGCGTGTCCCGGACATCCACCATCTGCTGCCAGGTTCCGGCCTGTTCGTCATCGGCGAGCATTTCCAGCGGGTGGAACACTGCCTGCTGGGGATCAAAGGAGCGACCATCGCCGGGCTGCAGCGAGCGCATTCGCACACAGTGGCGCTCGGCCAGGTCCGCAACCTGCTGAAGGAACTTCATCTAGCCCCCGTGGTGGAGGCGGATACCGCGGGTTCCGCGGAGCTGGTCGCGCAGTGGAACAAGCCCGAGGAAGCGGCCATCGCATCCTCGCTGGCCGCCGAGATTTATGGCCTGGAGATCCTGCGCACCAACGTGGAAGACGCCGCACACAACACCACGCGCTTCTATGTGATGGCGAAGCAGGCCACCGTGCCCGACCCAAAAACGCCCAATCTGATGACCAGCTTCGTCTTCCGCGTGCGAAACGTGCCCGCCGCGCTGTACAAGGCGCTGGGCGGGTTTGCGACCAACGGCGTGAACATGACCAAGCTGGAAAGCTACATGGAGGGCGGGGTCTTCACGGCCACGGTCTTCTATGCCGACGTCGAGGGTCGTCCCGAGGACGGCAATGTCACCCTGGCGCTGGAGGAACTGGCGTTCTTTTCCGAACGGATCGAGATCCTCGGCGTCTATCCTGCAGACCCCTACCGGACGATCCGGCGCTAGTCGCGTCGACATCACGAATGACGCAACCGGATCATCCGATCCGGATGAACAGACGAGGAGACCCGCGGTGAATTCGATCCTCACGCCCTTGCTGGCACTTGTGGCCTGGACGCTGGTCGTCTGGATCTGGATGTATGCCACCCGGATCCCTGCCATGCAGACACACAAGATCGCGCCGCAGGCCGGTGCCCACCCCGGCAGCCTCGATGTGCTCCCGTCCTCCGTGCGGTCGGTCGCCGACAACTACAACCACCTGATGGAACAGCCGACCATCTTCTATGCGCTGGTCGTCTATCTTCACCTGACGCAGCAGGGTAACGCCATCAATGTGGATCTCGCCTGGGCGTATGTGGCCCTGCGGGTCGTCCACAGCCTTGTGCAGAACACGTCCAATGTGGTGCTCGTCCGGTTCCTGGTCTTCACGCTCTCGACATTGATCCTGTTCGCCCTGACCGCCCGAGCCCTCATCGCCCTCTTCTGAACTCCCGGGGAAAAACCCCCTGCGCCGCTGGGCCCCGGAGCGTCCACTGCGCACAGAGAACCTGCTTAATTCCGGAACGGGCGCGCCCGCCATCTTGCGCTGCACAAAAGAATTTACTATTGTCTTCCGCCGGTTGTTCGCGCCCGCAGCCCGGCCTGTCACTTCTGAACTCCCCTAGGGCGACTTGAGCTCACTGTCCGCAATGGAAAAAGTG
>CAINEA010000515.1 GCA_903847525.1 uncultured Acetobacteraceae bacterium
GTGCGGCGATGAAAGACCTCGGGGTCGAGTGGGCAGCGCCCTACGCGAAAGTGCGCGACGATTCGCGCGGGTTTCCGTGGACGCGCTGGTTCGTCGACGGAAAAATCAACGTCATCGACTACGCCAATCTGCGCATCTGCGCGCCGGAGGTGCTGTACGACCTGCCCGCCGGCGGCCGTCGCATGGTCCAGCGCACCCAGGGCTACACCGCCACGATCGTTTCCGGCGTTCCCGTCCATTTGAACGGCGAGGCCACCGGCGAACTGCCCGGGCGGTTGATCCGCGGCGGCCACGCCGCCCCCATGCAGAAGGCGGCGGAGTAGCCCATGTCCCTCCGTGAAAAGGCCGCGATCACCGGCATCGGCGAAACCGAGTATGTGCGCGGCTCCGGCAAGACGCCGCTGCGCATGATGATGGAGGCCACGCTGCTGGCCTGCCGCGATGCGGGCATATCGCCCAAGGAGATCGACGGCATCATCCCCTATGCCGGCGCCGTGGTGGCGGAGGATTTCGTTACCAACTTCGGCATCTCCGACCTCCGCTTCTCCGGCACCACGCCCCTCGGCGGCGCCAGCGCGGTGGCGGCGCTGCAATGCGCCGCCGCGATGGTCGCCAGCGGCGTGTGCAACCACGTGCTGATCCCGCTCGGCCGAGACGGCTGGTCCGGCGTGCGCATCGGCTCGCGCGTCCAGGCAATGCCGCAGTTCAAGACCATCGGCGAGTTTGAGATGCCGCTCGGCGCCATCGCCCCCGCCCAGCTCTACGCCCCCATGGCCCGCCGCCACATGGAGCTCTACGGCACCACCAGCCGCCAGCTCGGCTCCATCGCCGTCAGCACCCGCCAGCACGCCATCCTCCACGGCAACGCCACCATGACCAAGCCGATCACCATCGAGGACCACCAGAACTCCCGCATGATCTCCGATCCGCTGCGCCTGCTCGATTGCAGCCTCGAGAGCGACGGCGGCGCCGCGGTCATCGTCTCCTCGGCCGAACGCGCCCGCGACATGAACAAGCCCCCGGTCTACATCATGGGCGTGGCGGAGGGGCACCCCGACAGCCCGAGCGCCATCACCAAGCGGCCGGACCTCACACGCCTGGGCCTGGCCAAGGCCGCACCGAAGGCCTTCGGGATGGCCGGCGTCACCCCGCAGGACATCCAGGTGGCCGAGATCTACGACTGCTTCACCTACATCGTGCTCTGCCAAGTGGAGGATCTCGGCTTCTGCAAGAAGGGCGAGGGCGGCGCCTTCGTGGAGAACGGCGCCCTCGGCCTCGGCGGCCGGCTGCCGGTGAACACCCATGGCGGCCTGCTCTCCCAGGCGCATCTGGCCGGGCTGAACCATGTGGTGGAGCTGGCCCGCCAGCTGCGTGGCGAAGGCGGCAAGACCCAGGTGCCCGGCGCCAGGCTCGGCCTGGTGACAGGCTACGGCGACATGGGCGACGGCTCGCTCGCGATCATGCGGGCCGCCTGAGATGGATCATCCGATGCACGCGAACGACAAGCTGGTCCCCTCCCCTTCCCGCGACACGCAGCCGCATTGGGACGGGCTGAACGAGCACAGATACCTCCTGCAGAAATGCAGCGATTGCGGCAAGATCCGGCACTATCCCCGTCCGGTCTGCGATGCCTGCTTCTCCATGAACGTGGAATGGGTGGAGGCGTCCGGGCACGGCAAGATCTACAGCTGGACCATCACGCACCATCCGTTCCATCCGGGCTGGAAGGGCGACCTGCCCTATATCCTGGTCACCGCCGAGCTGGACGAGGGCGTGCGGATGAACGCGCAGCTTCGCGGCGCCGATCCGGCCGCGTTGAAGATCGGGGCCCGGGTGAAGATCGATTACGAACTGGCGAAAGAGGGGCTGACGCTGCCGGTGCTGCGTCTGGCGGAGTGATCCGGGCGGCCAGAAAGCCTGGGGCTTCGCCCCAGACCCCAGCAGGGCGCCCCCTCGTCTGGCATTCCAACTGGCCGAAGACGGCCAGCCGGAACCTTGGCCAACCTCGCCCTGCACCCGCAAGGGGATGGTCATCCCCTTGACCCCTCATACTTAGGCGAAGGCGGGCACCTCATGTAATCTCGTCATCGTCTCACGAAGCAGGTCATGAGAATTCATCCCAAATTCCGTCACGCTCCCGTCTCCCTCCCCCTCGTGGGGAGGGCCGGGGTGGGGGGCCACCGGCACAACCTCCCGATCCTTCTCGCACTCACAAGACCCAGCCTCCAAATCCGCCAACCCCTCCGCCATCATCCCCAGCGCCGCATGCTCCGCCCACTCGGCTCGCCCCAGCGCCTCCGCATCCTTCTCCAACGCCCGCCGCTCCGCCTGCGCCTTCGCCAAAAGCCGCCACGCGCTCTTCGCCTCCCGCATGAAGCTCAGCGCCTGCGCCTTGCACTTCA
>CAINEA010000516.1 GCA_903847525.1 uncultured Acetobacteraceae bacterium
CGGCTCGGCCTCCAAGCTGCAGGACAACGAAGCCGCGACTGAGATGTTCAGGATCTATAACGACTGGCTGAAGGATTTCTGCAGCCATTACCCGGACCGCCAGATCGGCCTTGCCTGCCTGCCCTACGGCGACATCGACGCGGCGGTGAAGGAGGTCTACCGCTCCGCCAAGCTCGGCCTGCGCGGGTTGGAACTGTCCTGCTCGTGGGACATGCAGCCGATGTGGCACCCGTGCTGGGAGCCGTTGTGGCAGGCGGTCAGCGACGTGCAACTGCCGCTGCACTTCCACACCTTCCCCACCACGGCGCCGCAGGCGCGGGAGCAAACCTCCGGCCAGGTGCGCCGCGCGGCGATGTTCACCGGCGTGGCTTCTTTCCAGATGGGCCTGATCGGCATTATCGCCGGCCTGATGGGAGCCGGCGTGTTCGAGCGCTATCCCCGCCTGCGGGTGTCGTTCGGCGAAAGCGGTATCGGCTGGATCCCCTATGCGCTCGACCGGATGGATTTCGAGTTCGAGGACCGTTTCCGCGACCTGATGAAGCTGAAGCCGAGTGAATACTGGCAGCGCCAGTGCAAGGCCACGTTCCAGTTCGACGTGATTGGCCCGAAGCTGATCGGCCAGAACAACCTGATGACCGTGGATACGCTGATGTGGGGCTCCGACTACCCGCACACCGACGGCATCTGGCCGGAGTCGACCAAGTACATCGACGAGCAGTTCGCCGGATTGTCCAAGGAGGACATCTACAAGATCACCTGCGAGAACGCCGCGAAGTTCTACAATCTGACCAACTGATACCAGATGGCCCCCGCCCTGCCTCGGCGTGACCCCCGGTCAGGCTGCGGCAGGGTCCTGTCGGGTCACGCGCCGGAACCGCGATGTTGAAGGGCTGGCACGCCGATCAGGATCAGCGCTTGGTCATGAAGGCCGCGCCGAACAGCGCCACCCCCACGACAAGGGCCGCCGGGCCGGCAAATGGCGGGATGATATGCGACGTTTCCTCCTTCGCCGTCAGCTTCAGATCGCCGATCTTGGCGACTTCCGTGGTCTGCTCGGTGGTGAAAACCGGCACGGCGATCGCCATGACGCCAAGAAGCGCCACCACCACGCCCGTCAAAGCCAAGCCGCTTGTCGGAAAACTTGCCATTCGAAATGTCCTATTCCGCCAGTCGCGGATGATTGTCCGGGTTGCCGATGGCCGCAGACCACCAAACCTGTGGATTTGAACGCCTCAGCCCGGCCGGTGGTTCCCGGCCAATCGGCCTGTCTTGAAAATGCCGAAATCCCGGCCGGTCCGCTTTGGAAGAGGACAACCAGGGTGAGTCTTCCCGGTTGTCTTCCAAACGGGTTGTGTGCCGTCTGGGAGTAAAACGGTTTCGGGTGCTCGGATGCGGGCCATGAAACGTATCGTTTTGATGCAGTTTCTTAAATTAAGATTGACAATAGAGGTGCGAAGTCTCATTCGATCTGACATGAAAAACCCGCGCTTCAGATATCTGCTGATCGCCCCGTTCCGGGTAATCCGGGATTCAGCGGAATTGCGGCGGCTTCGACGGCGGATGCCAACGACGCCACGCATGTGGGTGCGGGAACCGCGCCGGCTTATCCGGCCGGAGAACGACGCGGAATATTTGGTGCGGCTGCGGCAACTGGCTGCCGAGCGCTTCCCCCGGGAACCTGCCGGCGGATTTCTGGCACGTGGAATTCTGGTACGTGGAATTCTGGCACGTGGAATTTTGGCACGCGACCGGCGAAATGCGCGCCGCTTTACCTATACGGCGAGCCCCTCCTAACATCGGCTGACCTTGCCAAGGTCGGCCAGCCGGCCCGATCATGCCGCCCCGATCAGGCTGCAAGCGCGATCCGTGCGAATGGCCCGCTTTCATCGTGAAGGATCCTGATGCCGCGCCGGCTAAGAATGGCGACCAACCGGCAATTCGTGGGCAGGCAGTGCAGCGTCATTTCTGCCAATCCGGCATGAGCGGCCAGTTCCAGGGCAGCGTCAGTCAATAGCGAACCCAATCCGTGCCCGCGCCTGTCCGGATCGACCGCGACGGCGAATTCCGCCCCACCCTGCCCGTTCGGATGCAGCTCGGCCGCGCCGATCAGGTGGTCTGCCTCGAAGCAGCCGATCACGCTGGTGACGGCGAAATCGAGCTTGGAGGCATAGCGCCCGGCCATCTCCGAGGACGATCTCCCCATGAACCGGCTGGCGCGTTCTTCCGCATCCAGACCGAACAGGTGATTGACCAGGGCGGCACGGTCCTGTTCGTCGAGCAGCCGGATATCGGTGTCGGGCATGGCCGGCTCGAGATGTCCCAAGCGATCCGGCGACTATGCCGCGGACGGCGAGCGGCGCAGCCGGCACGCGGCCAAGCCGATCAGACCGACCACGCAAACCCCAAGAGTTCCAGGCTCCGGCACCGCGGTACCGGCGTAGAGAGCGCTGCTCGGGATCGCCGAATAGCCTTGTATCAGCGTGATGCCGGTATAGCCGCCGATATCGAACTGGCTAATCAGTATCGGATATAGCCCTGCCACGGCAAAGGTCGCCGAACGGCTGGCGCCGGCCCAGGATTGCGTGTTGGGCATCGAGATAACGGTAACGTTGCCGATGCTCAGCGAGGCGCCGTCGTCGGCGTACAGGCTGAAATTGTAGGTTCCGGCCCTGCTGATCAGCAATTCACCGGCAAAACTTGTGTAGGAGGCGCCGAGGAGCGGTGTGCCGGACAGGTGGGTGCCGTTGGTCTGAACATAGGAAGTGATCGAAGTGCCGTCCTGCATCGTCGCGCCGCAGGTCGGGAAGCATACCGTGCTCGCGATGAAGGTCGCGGTTGGTGCCGGCATGGCCGCGGCGGCCAGGGCGGCGGCCGCCAGATTGGCGGCCGGCGCGGCAAGCCGGTAGTAGCTGGCGGTCAGACCGGTGCCCGACCTGGCGGGGATTCCGCCGAGCAGCACGCCGGACGGAACCGTCACGGGGAGCGGTACGGCTCCGGCTGTCCCCGAGGCCAGCACGGCGCCCGTCAGGACCGTACCCGCCAGGGTCGCAATCCGCAGCGCGAAGGCTAGGGTTTTCGGGATACGCATCATCATCTCCTGGCTTCGCGGGAGACGTTGCAGCCGGTGTGCCAGGAGGTTGAGGCAAAATCGGTCGCATTTTGCGAGAAGCCCGACCGGCCGGCTAAAATCCTGGATCGGCGTGATTCAGGATAGGGCGCGGCTCCGTGCCGGACGGTGAAATTTTCGCGGATGCATTGTCCTCGGCCGATCGGGCTGAGACGATCGGACTTGGCGACCCTATGGCATCGTACCCAGGACCGGATCCGCATGGCCCCGAAGAAGAATAAGAAGAACGTGCTCTTCATCATCGCGGATCAATGGCGCGGCGATTGCCTCGGCATTCTGGGCCATCCGGCGGTCAGGACCCCTCATCTGGATGCGCTGGCGCGACGCGGTGTCACCTTCACCCGCCATTTCGGCCAGAGTGCTCCGTGCGGCCCGGCGCGGGCCTCGATGCTGACCGGCCTGTACGTGATGAACCACCGTGTGGTTGCCAACGGCGTGCCGCTGGATGCGCGCCATCCCAACCTGCCGCTGACCCTGCGCCACGCGGGCTTCGACCCTTGCCTGGTCGGCTACACCACCACGGTCCCGGACCCGCGCACCACCACGGCCCATGATGTCCGCTTCACCGAATGGGGCGAGGTGATGGAAGGCTGGCGCGTCGTCGCCCATTTCGACGAGAAGGAGTGGCGCAACTATTTCACCTGGGCGCGCGGCAAGGGCATCGACCTGCCGGCGCGCCCTAAGGACCTGTTCGCCCCGGCCGAGGGGCCGCCCGGTCCCAGCGCGGCACCCGCGCGTATGCCCGCGACGGCATCCGACACCGAATGGACGGCGGAGAAGACGATCGAGTTTCTGCACACCAGCCGTCCGGACCGGCCCTGGGTGCTGCATTGCGGCTTCTTTCGCCCGCACCCGCCGTTCGCCGCCACGGCGCCATGGCACGAGGCGTCGCCGCTCGATCGCATTCCGCCGGCGATCGGCGCCGCGAGCCTGGCGGCGGAAGCCGCCCAGCATCCGTTGATGGCGCACTGGCTCGGCGAGCAGAAGCGATCCAGCTACTACCAGGGTGCCGGCGGCAAGGTGCAGCCGATGACGGAGGCGGAACTCGCGCTGACCCGGCGGGCGTATTACGGCCTGATCGCCGAGGTGGACGACGCGATCGGGCGGATTCTGGCGGCGTTGGAAAGCACCGGCCAGGCCAACGACACGCTGATCGTGTTCACCGCCGATCACGGCGAGCAGCTAGGCGATCACGGCCTGCTCGGCAAGCTGGGCTGGTTCGATCAGAGCTACCATCTGCCGCTGATCCTCTGCGACCCCACGGCGGAGGCCTCACGCGGCCGCCGGGTGGACGCGTTCAGCGAGGCGGTCGATCTGATGCCGACCCTGCTGGGCTGGCTGGGCGTGGACATACCCCGCTCCTGCGATGGCGTGTCCCTGACCCCATGGCTTCGCGGCGAGATTCCAGCCGTGTGGCGGGACGACGTGCATTTCGAGTACGACGTGCGCGGCGGCTGGCCGGACCCGAGGCGACCGCTGCTCGGCCTGGAGATCGACCAGGCAGCCATGTGCGCGATGCGGACGGCAAGCTGGAAATATGTGCACTTCACCGCATTGCCGCCGGTGCTGTACGATCTGGTGCGCGATCCCGGCGAAACTCGCAATGTCGCCGCCGATCCCGCCTATGCCGTCCTGCTCGCGGAGGCGACCGGCCGAATGCTGACCTGGCGCATGCGTCACTCCGACCGCACGCTGACCCATCTCTGCGCGACACCCACCGGCCTGATCGATCGCCGTGGCACGTCCGGCACGCTGGCGGTCTGAATTCCAAGACCGTATCGGATCGATGACCGTTCATATTCTTGAAACTGTCTTTATTGCGACATAGACACACTTTTCCAACCGTCGCACTCTGATTCGGTAATTGGTTTCATCCCATATTCTTTCGGACGCCAAGCGGCGTTGGATGATCGCCAAAGCTTGAATGATCCGGTGCAGACCCCGCGCCGGATCATGAAGTAGCGCCGTTAACGCCGGGTCCGCGCTTAGGGGCCAGCAATCTAGGAGATTTGATGATGTCCCGTTTCTCAAACAACCGGTTATTGAAGGCGTGCCTGCTCGCATCCACCATGCTGGCCGCGCCGCTGGCCGCGCTGGCGGGCATCGACACAACAATCGCCGACAACAACGGCACGCTGCCGCTGCCGACCGGGCAGTATGTCACGCCGACCGCGCCTACCGGCGCGGTTCAGCAGTTCCTGAACCCGGGTCTGGCGAACTACCCGAACTTCGTTGCGAACGAAGCGGTTCGCATCCAACTCAGCCCGGACGGCGCCACGCTGCTGATCCTGTGCGCTGGCTACAACACCAACGTCAATGCGACCGGTAACGTGGATGTGTCCGCGTCCAACCAGTATATCTTTGTCTATAACGTCGCCGGGGCGAACAAGACCAAGCCGGTTCTCAGCCAGGTGATCCAACAGACCAACGCGTACGCCGGGCTGGTCTGGGCGCCGGACGGCTTGAGCTTCTACGCCGCCGGCGGCAGCGACGATGCGGTCTATGCCTATGCCAAGTCGGGCGGCATCTGGGTGCAGTCCGCGAAGATCGGCCTCGGCCACAATCATGCGGGCATCGGACTGTTCGGCGTGGAGCCGAATGCTGCGGGCCTGGGCATCTCCGCCGACGGCGCCACGCTGGTCGTTTCTAATCAGTACAACGATTCGATCAGCGTCATCGACACGGCCACCAGGACCGTTCGCTACGAGCATGATCTGCGCCCCTATTCCGCCAAGAATGAGGGCACCAGCGGCGTCGCCGGCGGCGAATATCCGTTTGCAGTCGTAATTAAAGGCACCGACACGGTATATGTCTCGGCCAATCGCGACCGCGAAATCGTGGTCGTCGACATCGCCTCCCCGGTTGCCGGCCATCTGATCAAGCGCATCCCGCTCGACGGCCTGCCGAACGGCATGGCGCTGAATGCATCCCAGAGCACGCTGTACGTGGCGCAGGACAATGCCGACCAGGTCGCCGTGATCGACACCGCCAGCAACAGCGTCACCACCAAGATCGACACCCGCGCGCCGGCCGGCATGCTGAGCGGTCCGCACGTGACCGGCGCGGCGCCGTATTCGGTGCGCCTGTCGCCGGACGGCGGCACGCTCTATGCCGTGAACGACGGCGCCAATTCGGTCGCCGTCATTCCCGTGGCGGGCCCGTCGGCCAACACCGTGACCGGCCTGATCCCCACCGCCTATGCGCCGAAGGACATCGCGTTCAGCGCCGACGGCACCTGGATGTACATCATCAACGGCAAGAGCGATCAAGGGCCGAACCCGAAGAACATCTTCGGCGGCTCGGACCTGCTCACCACGGTCACCTATCCCGGCGGGAACGCGGCCGCTAACATCGCCGGTTACGCGGCCAACCAGTATGAGCTGAACAACAACCGCTCCACGCTGGTCAGCGCCAAGGTGCCGACATCGGCGGACCTGCCGGCCCTTACCGCGAAGGTCGCGCAGAACAATTTCTATTCCGCCGCACCGTCGGCCGGCGACGCGGCGGTGATGAACTTCCTGCACTCGAAGATCCAGCACGTCATCTATATCATCAAGGAAAACCGGACCTTCGATCAGGTGCTCGGTGATCTCGCCAACGGCTCCAACGGCGATCCCTCGCTGACCGTGTTCGGGCGGAACATCACGCCGAACTTCCATCGTCTGGCAAGCAACTTCGTCACGCTGGACAATTTCCTCGATACCGGCGACGCCAGCATGGACGGCTGGAGCTGGTCCTTGCAGGGCCGCGCGACCAGCACGCTGTCGCTGGCGCAGCAGATCAACTATGCCGGCGTGGACCGCGGCCTGTCCTATGACAGCGAAGGCTCGAACCGCAACATCCCCACCGGCCTGACGGTGCCCCAGCGGATCGGGATCTTCGGATCGATCTACACCGGTCCATTGGCCGGCTTTCCGGGCGGCGCCGCCAACGTGCTGCCAGGCACCAGCGATATCGCCGGCAGCGACGCGCCGTTCGGCAAGGGCAAGGGCTACATCTTCGATGCGGTTCTGGCGGCCGGCGGAACCCTGCGGAATTACGGCTTCCTCACCTATAATGTGGGTCCGACCATCGTGGGCGGCGGCGTTCCGGTGACGAATGTAGGCGCCATGGGCGTGCAGCAGGTCATCCCGCTGCAGCGGACGATGGTGCAGCCCGGCGTAACCGACGTGTTCTTTCGCGGCTTCGACAACGCCTATCCCGACACCTATCGCTACAACGAATGGAAGCGCGAATTCGATCAGTACGTCGCCAACGGCAACCTGCCGACGATCGAAACGGTCCGCTTCAGCCACGACCATACCGGCAATTACGGCAGCGCGATCGCCGGCGTGAACACGCCGGAGACCCAGAACGCCGACAACGACCTTGCGGTCGGCCGGTTGATCGAGGCCGTAGCGCACAGCCCCTATGCGGCCAACACGCTGATCTTCATGATCGAGGACGATGCGCAGGACGGCCCGGACCATGTCGACTCGCACCGCACCACCACGTATGTCGTCGGCCCCTACGTGAAGCACCATGCGGTGATCAGCACCCGCTACAACACGGTCAATCTACTGCGCACGATCGAGGATGTGCTGGGCACGCAGCACATGAACCTGAACACCGCCTACCAGCGGCCGATGGCGGACCTGTTCGACATCACCGCGTCGGGCGCCTGGACCTACACCGCGGTCGCCTCGACCATTCTGAAAACCACGACGATCGCCTCGACCGAGACCAACCTGAACTACGCGGAAGGCCCGGACATCCAGTCGACGCACGATGCGGCCTACTGGGAATTCGCGACGCGCGGCTTCGACTTCTCCGACGCCGACCGCGCGCCCACCGAAATGTTCAACCATGTCCTGTGGGAAGGCCTGCGCGGCAACGAGCCCTATCCACTGGCACCCGCCGCCGGGGCCAAGAAGACCGCCAGCGAGTAAGGCCGACCGACAACCGGCGGGGTGTTCCAGCGCCCCGCCGAACCTTGCCGGCTTTCGAGTAGCCTATGGCCTGACCCGAAATCCCCCTTTTGCTTCCTGGCCATGCCGATGGTCCGGATGAACAGACCGGACACATACTTTTCGGCGGCAAACACCGTCTCTACAGCCGAACGTAGCCGTGATCGCGCGCAGTTGGCCGACTTCTGGGCAACCGCCAGATTTGCCCATGGCCGACGCTGGAAATGGTTCCGTGAGCGAAAGCCACTACATTCCAGATGCGCCTCATGGGCGGCAGACCGATACGCCTATCGGCCCGGACGGTGCTGGCCGTATTGGTCTTGTCCAATACGGCACTCAGTCGCGCCCCATCGTGAGCGCTGCACTGGTCACGATGAAGCCGCGCACGAAGCGAAGCACATGGGCGATATGGATGTGGTTCTTGTAGCCAAAGACCCGAATGGTGATCGGCACCTTCGCTTTCTGACCATCAAGATCAAACAGTCCAGGTTGGACCCTCTATGCCTTCGTCCGATCCTACGATCCGATCGATTCGCAAAATC
>CAINEA010000517.1 GCA_903847525.1 uncultured Acetobacteraceae bacterium
CGGCGTTAGGTTGGGGTCCGGGGTTGTTACAACCGCCAATCTGGCCGGTGGCGGCTGGGCCAGGCGCATCGCGGTGGCACCCGGCTGGCCCTGGAACGGGCGCGGCAGATCGCCGCATCCGGCCAACGCCAGCAGTGCCAGAAGGGCGGCAAACCGCTTAGGCGACACAGCTGACCAGCAACGAGAGGAAGGCCAGCAGAACGAAAAAGAGTAGGTAAGGCATGGCAAACTCATGAAGCGGGCAACGTGATCACGGAAATCTGGTGACCGATCGGCCCTCCATTGGCGAGCGTCCGGCGGCGGTGGCTGAAGAATCTTGCCTCATCGGCCAGCGTGTCTGCGTTGATCGTATCGATAGCCCCAATTTCCGCCGCACCAAGCCGAGCGGCGCAATAGCCGGCCAGATCGAACTGCCAGCGCGCGTCCCGCACGCCATCGGCAAAAAATCGCGCATTGCCGGGATCGGCTGCCAGCACCGCATCGCGCAGATCGGCCGCGACCTCATAGGATGTCTGTCGAATGCAGGGCCCAATCGCGGCGGCGATGCCCGCCCGGGTCGCGCCCAGCGCTTCCATGGCCGTGATGGTGGCTTCCAGAACCCCCGCCACCGCGCCACGCCAGCCGGCATGTGCCGCGCCGACCACGCCGGCGGACAGGTCGGCGAACAGCACCGGCGCGCAATCCGCGGTCACGATCCCCAAGGCCACCCCAGTCCGATCGGTTACCATCGCATCGGCCCGTGGCCCGGCTCCCGCCAACCAGGGGATCTGAACAGTCACCACATCGGGTCCGTGCACCTGTGTCAGGCCAACCAGACGGTCAGGTTCGGCGCCGATGGCGCGCGCGGCGCGGGCACGGTTCTCCAACACGGCGGCACGGTCATCCTGGCCCGACAGGCTGCAATTGAGGCTGGCGAACGGTCCTGCGGAAACCCCGCCGATGCGGGTAAAGAACCCGTGCGGCGCCAAAACGGCCGAAGAAACAAGTGATAGCGGCAAGGAGGACATGTCGGGATACGCTTTCACGGTTCGAAACCGGGAGGGACGGGTGCATTAGGGTGGCAAACCGCCAGGGCCTTGAACAGCCGGCCCATCCGGTCGGGCTCAGCCAGCCGTCGAGCACTTTCAATCAGCGCCGAGGCCCGCGCCGGCGGCAGGCTTTGCGCCAGCCGGTCCGTGCGTTGGAACAGCCCGAGCCGCGCGAGGAACATTCCCTGTGCCAGCGGCCCATGCACCGCGGCTCCGCCGGCGCGGGCGATGCGCGCGAAATCGGCGAAATCGACATGCGCGGTCAGGTCGGCTGATCCCGCTTCTGCCAGCGGGTCCGCGGCCCGACCCTCGCGCAGCGCCTGCAGGCTGTCCCCGGCCGCGCTTTCAGCCGGCCCGTAATCGAGAAACAGCGCCATACCGCGATGGCGCACGAACCGCGCCGCCAATTCGCCGGCGATGGCGCGGGCCGGTTCGCAGATCTCCACGATTTCGCCCTCGGCCGCGTCTCGGTTCAGTGGCCCGGCCGGCTGCTCGATAATACCGTCCGGCCCGACGAAGCGCTCCGTCCAGCCATCGCCGCGGCGGACAAATTGGCGGATCGGCAGGGCATCGAGGAACTCGTTGGCCAGCAGCAGCAACGGTGCGCCGGGCAGGGTGTCCAGCCGGTCGTGCCAGCTTGCATATACCCCATCCAGCCGCTCTTTCTGGATCCTCCGAAGCCTCGGGGATGTCTCGATCAGATGCACACGCAGTGCGGCCCGGAAATCCGGTGCCACCCGGGTCACGGCGCGCAGCGCGTCCGCCATCAGCGTGCCGCGGCCCGGCCCGGCCTCGGCGAGGATCACCGGATCGGGCCGGCCCAGCAATGTCCAGCACACCGCCGCCCAGGCACCCAGCACTTCCCCAAAGGCCTGGCTGATCTCGGGCGACGTCGTGAAATCGACGTACGGATCGCGGTCGGCATAATAGGCCGCGTTGGCCCGCGCCATGAAGGCATCCAGCCGCTCAGGCAATGGGCGCATGCGACGTGGTTTCCGGCTTGGCGCGCAGCGCGAGCCAAAGGCCGACGATGACCATCGGCACCGACAGCAACTGCCCCATCGTCGCGCCGGCGAACAGGAACCCCAGGAACGCATCCGGCTGGCGGAAGAACTCGCCGATGATCCGTGCCAGCCCGTAGCCGATCAGGAATATCCCGGTCAGCGTGCCGAACCGGACCCGGATGCTTTCCTGCCGAGACAGCGCGAACAGCACGGTGAACAGCACCAGCCCTTCCATCGCCGCCTGGTAAAGCTGGCTGGGATGGCGTGGGATGTCTCCGCCGGTCGGGAACACCATCGCCCACGGGAGCCAGTCCGGGGCCTGCCGGCCCCAAAGCTCGCCGTTGATGAAATTGGCGATCCGCCCCAGCATCAATCCGAGCGGCGCGACCACGGCGATCCGATCGGCAAAGCCCAGCAGCGGGATCGAGTATTTGCGGCAGAACCACACGGTCGCGACGGCGACGCCGAGGAAGCCGCCATGGAAGCTCATGCCGCCATGCCAGACCTCCAACGCCTTGAGCGGGTTCGCGAGGTAAAACGCCGGCTGGTAGAACAGCACGTAGCCAAGCCGCCCGCCGAGCACCACGCCGATCGTCGCCCAGGTCAGAAAATCGTCCACCTGCATCGGTTCGGCTACCTGCGGGGCCAACTGGACCAGCCGCCGCATCAGCCGCCATCCCAGCACCAGACCCAGGATATAGGCCATCGCGTACCAGCGGATGCCGAATGGCCCCAACTCGTAGCCAGCGAGCGCGATCGGCCCGAATTCGACGATCGTCGGGCTGAACTGCGGAAAAAGCAGAACAGGTATCAAAGGTATGGATCCGGCTGAGCGAGAAACTCCTGCACGTAGCGCCGAATGCCCAGTTCCAGCGGCGTGAACTGGCCGTTATAGCCGGCTGCCCGCAGCCGGGCCGGGCTGGCTTCGGTGAACGATTGATACTGTCCGCGCAGGTTGATCGGCATGTCGATGAACTCCACCTCCCGCTTCTGCCTTGCCGCGTCGCAGACGGCGTGCGCCAGGTCCAGATAGGTCCGCGCCTGCCCGGTGCCGACATTGAACAAGCCATTCGCGCCGGGCGTGTCCTGCAGCCACAGCATCACGTCCACCACATCGCCGACCCAGATGAAGTCGCGCTTCTGCTGCCCGTCCTCCAGGCCCTCCTGGTCGGAGCGGAACAGCCGCACCGCCTGGCCCTGTGCCACCTCGTCGTGCTTGACCTTCACCACTGAGATCATAGAGCCCTTGTGGTACTCGTTCGGGCCGTAGACGTTGAAGAACTTCAGCCCCGCCCATTGCGGCGGTCGAGGCTGACCGGAGGTCAGCATGTGCGCCACGTTCAGGTCGAAGGCGTGCTTAGTCCAGCCGTACAGGTTCAGCGGGCGCAGCGTGCTCAGATGTGCCGGGGAATAATCATCCTCGAACCCCTGCGCGCCATTGCCGTAGGTGGCGGCCGAGGACGCGTAGACGAACCGCACGCCGCGCGCCGCGCACCAGTGCCAGAGCTTCAGGCTGAGCTCCACATTGGTCGCCCAGACATGGTCCCCGTCGGTCGCGGTGGTGGCGGACACGGCGCCGAGATGAAAAACCATCTCGATCGGCGGGTGCGACGCCAGGAAATCGCCGATCTCCTCCGGCGGCAGGATCCGCGCCGGCGGGTGCTTGCCGAGATTGCGCCATTTGCCGGCATCGCCGAGCCAGTCGACCACGATGGTCTCGTGGCCCCGGCGTGCGAGGGCTGCCTGGAGGTTGGAACCGATAAAGCCTGCGCCGCCCGTTACAAGGATCATGGCGCTGGGTTATAGGCACGCAAAGCGGCTCACGGAAGCGGGCCCTGCGATCTTGAGGTGGCGAATTAGCCTTACACATCCTACCTGTGCGGTGCTCTCGGGCGTCGTCCAGGGCATGCGATCAACGGAAGGACCGGAACATGTCTGTGCGTCCACGATTTTTCGACGACCTGGCCGGCGTGGCCGGTGGCGCACTCTCCGCGCTCGCTGGCCTGCGTGAGGAGGTGGAGGCGATGGTCCGCGCCCGTGTCGACGAGACAATCCGGCGGCTGGACCTGGTGCGGCGGGACGAACTCGATGCCATCAGCGAACTGGCTGCCAATGCCCGGGCCGGCCAGGAAGCGGCGGAGTCGCGCCTGGCTGAACTGGAAGCCCGCTTGACGGCCGTGGAGTCGCGTGAGCACAGCCCGGCAAGTGCCGCAAAAGGCAAGGGAAAAACCGCCGAAAGCTGACCCGACAGGCAAGGAAATTCGCAATTTCACGGAAATTTCTGACGCGTTGCAGCAGAATATCGCGCCAGCGCGTTGTCCCGGCCTTGCGGCGCGGCCGATCCGCTCGGTAGGCTCCCTCTCGTGGTGTCGTGAGGCCACACACCGCAAGATGCCGGCGCCAGCGTTCCTGTTCTTTAACGATCCTTGGATAACCAGACTTGGCGTCCCGCCATCTTTTGGGCCTTCCTCCAACCGGGAGACCTCGTATGTCCGGCATGACCCTCGCTTTCGAGCCAGCCGCCGCCAATCCCCTTGATGTCATGGAGCAAATCGTTATCGCCAATGACTGGGTTTTCGATCGCCGCAACGATTCGGAGATGGCGGCCGAAGCCCCCGGCAAATGGTGCGATTTTGGCCTTTATTTCAGTTGGTCGCATGAAATCAGCGCCATGCACTTCACCTGCGCCTTCGACCTGAAAGTGCCGGAAAAGCAGCGCGCGGCGCTGTACGAATTGCTGGCCCTGGCCAACGAGAAACTCTGGATCGGCCATTTCGGCATGGACAGCGAGGACGGCATGCCGGTCTTCCGCCATTCCGTGTTGCTGCGCGGCGCCCCCGGTGCGTCGGCTGAAAGCCTGGAAGACATGGTGGACATCGCCATCACCGAATGTGAGCGCTTTTTCCCCGCCTTCCAGTTCGTGCTCTGGGGCGGCAAGCCCCCGGCCGAGGCACTGGCAGCGGCCATGTTGGAATGTGTGGGCGAAGCGTGACCGATCAGATCCCGCCCATCCTCCTGGTCGGCTGCGGCCGCATGGGCAGCGCCATGCTGGCCGGCTGGCGTGAACGGGGCTTGGCACCTTCGTTCGCCGTCGATCCGTCGCCGGCTGCAGCCTCCGTCGCGGGGCCGGACTTGCAGGTGGTGTCGGTATTCTCCGCCATTCCCGCCAGCTTCATCCCGGCCGCGGTCGTGCTGGCCGTCAAGCCGCAGAACGCCGCCGACAGCCTGCCGGCCTATCGCCGCTACGCCGGCGGCGCTGTGTTCCTCTCGATCATGGCCGGGCGTACCATCAGCGGGATACGCTCCCTGGTGGATGACAGCGCCGCCATCGTCCGCGCCATGCCCAACACGCCGGCCGCGGTGCGCCAAGGCGTCACCGTCGCCTGCCCGGGCGCCGGCGTGACGGACGCCCAGCGCGCTCTGTGCGATAGCCTGCTGCAAGCCATCGGTGTGGTCGCCTGGGTCGATGACGAAGCGCTGCTGGACCCGGTCACCGCGGTGTCCGGCTCTGGCCCCGCCTATGTATTCCTGCTGGCCGAGCTGATGGAAAAGGCGGCCATCGAGCAAGGCATTGCCCCCGATCTCGCCCGCCTGCTGGCCCGTCAGACCGTCTCCGGCTCGGGCGCCTTGCTCGCGGCCAGTCCCGAGGACGCCGCCGCGCTGCGCGTCGCGGTCACCAGCCCTGGCGGCACCACCCAGGCGGCCCTGTCCGTGCTGATGGATCCAGAGGCGTGGCCCGCATCCCTCAGCACCGCCATCGCGGCCGCCACCGCGCGATCGCGCGAGCTCGCGGGCTGAAGGGTTTTCTGTCCATCGCCGGCAGGAAACGGCTGACAAACCGGCCCGGCGGCCCCATGTTGCCGGCATGACAGACGAGTCACTCACCGACGCGCAATTCGACCGGGCGCTGATTACCGCCGCCTTTCATCTCGCCGCGGCAAAAGGCTGGCACCGGATCAGCATCGCCGAAGCGGC
Organism: uncultured Acetobacteraceae bacterium; assembly: GCA_903847525.1. GTDB lineage: Bacteria > Pseudomonadota > Alphaproteobacteria > Acetobacterales > Acetobacteraceae > PALSA-911. The sequence continues at coordinate 6,008 of CAINEA010000517.1, forward strand.
CCGTGATGCGGGCCTGGCGCTTGACCGCGCCCGCGAGCGCTTTCCGGGCCGCAATGCCCTGCTGCTGCGCTTCGGCCGGATGGCAGATCAGGCCGCACTCGCGGAAACCCCGTCGGAAGGCACCGTGCGCGACCGGCTCTTCGATTTGATCATGCGCCGGATCGACTTCCTGCAGCAGCACCGCGCCGGCGTGCTGGCACTGTTCCGGGCGTTGCCGACCGACCCCGCCGTGGCGATGCTGCTCGGCTGCGCCAGCCGCAATAGTCTGGCCTGGTTGCTGGACGCGACGGGCATCCCCACCGGCGGGATCGCCGGCCGGCTGCGGGTCTGCGGGCTGATGGCGGTCTGGCTTTGGACCGTGCGTGCCTGGCAGAAGGACGAGGGCCTGGATCTGGCGCACACCATGGCTGCCCTGGACGCCGCGTTGTCGCGTGCCGAAGGTCCGGCGTCCTGGCTGGAGCGTCCGGCCCGCGGCAAGGCCGGCGCGGCCGGTCCGACCGCGGACCCGGAGCCCGAGGCCACCCCGGATGCACGTTTTTCGCCACCGGACGAACCTGCCGGCTAGACGGATGCTGCATTGCAGCATAATAGACCTTTCATTGGTCGTCCGGCCTGATTTGGCCTAAATAGACGTCCGAGGAGATCTTCCTGGGGCGCGTGCTTCAGAAGATCCGGGCTGTCGGTCCACCGGCGGCTGCTGAGCTCAAAAGCATAAGCAAACACAGGAGCCAGACATGGCATTCGACCCGAAGACGGCCTTCAATATCGATATCTCCAAGATGTTCGGCGACATGAAGATGCCGGCGATGCCCGACATGGGCGCCCTGATGGCCGCGCATCAGCGCAACATCGAAGCGTTGACCGCCGCGAACAAGGTCGCGATGGAAGGCGCGCAGGCCTTCGCCCGCCGCCAGGCCGAAATCGTTCAGCAAAGCGTCGCCGAACTCACTGAAGCGATGAAGTCCTTCGCCGGCATGGAAGCCCCGCAGGAAAAGGCCGCCAAGCAGGCCGAACTTCTGAAGCACACCTACGAGCGCGGCGTTGCCAACCTGCGTGAGCTGGGCGACCTGATCAGCCGCTCCAACTCCGAGGCGGTCGAACTGCTGAACCACCGCTTCACCGAAGCCATGGAAGAAGTGAAGGTCCTGGCAGGCAAGAAGTAATTCCCGCTGACAATTTCGGAAAAGGCCAGGGGCACAAACCCTGGCCTTTTTTATGTGCTTACACAGGGAGGCGGATCCGCGCCCGGAGGCCGCCGAGCGGAGAGTTCTCCAGCGCGATGTCGCCGCCATGCGCGCGCACGATGTCGCGCGCGATGGTCAGGCCGAGGCCCGTGCCGCCGGCCGCTCCGCTTTCGAACGGGCGGAAAACGCTTTCCCGGCGCGACGGCGCGATACCCGGACCATCGTCGTCCACGGTAACAACCACGGAGCGATCGTCCGGAGCACTTGCGGATAGCAGGACCCGGCTGGCGTGTCGGCGCGCATTGTCCACCAGGTTGGTGATCGCCCGACGCATCGCGTCCGCCCGAAGCTTCAGGACCAGACCTGCGGGCGCCGTCACCTCCACGCGCGCACCGGCCCGCCGCGCGCCTGCCGCGACGTCTTGCAGCATCGCCCCGACATCGGCGGCCTCCGCCTGCTCCTTTCCCTCGCCACGGGCGAAGGCCAGATAGCCGCCGATCATCCGCTCCATCTCCTCGACGTCCGAGGTCATTTCCTCCACATCCTGCCGCAGCGAGCCACCGGCCGGGCCATCAGTCGGAAGCATCGCCAGGGCCAGTCGCAGCCGGGTAAGGGGGGTGCGCAAATCATGCGACACGCCGGCCAGCATTTCGGTGCGCTGGGTCAGGAATCGGCCAATGCGTTCCTGCATGCGGTTGAACGCAGTCGCGGCTTGGCGCACTTCGATCGCCCCCTCCGGCCGGATGGGTCCTTGGTCGCGTCCCATGCCGAAGGCTTCGGCCGCGGCGGCCAGGCGGCGAATCGCGCGCACCTGATTTCGCATGAACAAGGCCGCGACAACGAACACAGCCACGGCGGTGCCGACCAGCCATAGGATGAACAGGTAGTAGGTGGCGGTATACAGCCGCTTGCGCGGCGCCTCGATGTTCAGCACCCCCTCGCGCAGCTGCACCCGGATCAGCACCGACCGCGGATCGGTGGTCCAGTCATAGACGGTCGGCAGTTTCAGGTCGTCGGCAAGGGCCGCGGCCAGGTCATCGTCCATCGGCCCGAGCACGTTCTGCCATTTCGTGTTGGGCAAGATCGCCCCCGGCTCCATGTCCATCACCAGGCCGAATTTCTGGTGCGCCCGCTGCAACAGCCAGGTCTGGTCTTCCGGGTTCGGGTAGCGGCGCAGCAATTCGATCGTGAACGCGATCTCGCCGGCTACCGCACCCGAGAATCGGCGCGACACCACGTTGATATGGCTGCCGTAGAAAACCTGCAGTGCGACAATGTCCAGCAGCACCAGCGGTACCAGGATCATCAGCAGGCTGCGCCCGAGCAGCGAGCGCGGCAGCAAGGACTTGATGAGCCGGCCGATCCGATAGCCGATCCAGTTGGGCATGGGCTACAGCCCCGGCTTCAGCACATAGCCGCGCCCGCGCACGGTGTGCAGGAAGCGCGGCTCTCGCGGATCGATCTCGATCTTCCGGCGCAGCCGCGTCACCTGCACGTCGATCGCCCGTTCGCCCGCTTCGTCCATTCCCAGCGTCCCGCCGATATCCTCGCGTGACAGCACCTCGTTCGGCCGGCGCGCCAGCGTGGTCAGCAATGCCGCCTCCCCGCCGGTGAGGTGGATCACGTTGCCGCCCCGGCTGAGCTCCCCGCGCTCGACATCGAAAACGGCATCGCCGAGCGGCAGCGGACCAGTGAAGTTTGTCGTTGGAATGGCCACCGGCGCCGGCGCCGCCCGGCGCAGCATCGCGCGGATGCGCAAGACCAGTTCCAGCGGCTCGAATGGCTTGCCGAGGTAATCGTCCGCCCCCGCCTCGAAGCCGGCGATGCGGTCTTCCGGAGCGCCGCGTGCGGTCAGTAATAGGACGGGCGGGACGCTGTCATTGGCGGCTCGCATCGACTGCACCAGCTCCAGACCGCTTTCGCCGGGCATCATCACATCCAGGACCATCAAATCCGGACTGAGAAAGCGCAATTTGTCGCGCGCATCGGCGGCGTTCTCGGCTGCGGTGACGCGAAATCCGTGCTCGGTGAGATAACGCTGCAACAGGGCCCTTAGCCGGGAATCGTCATCGACGACCAGGATCAGCGCGTCGTCGGACATCAATGCCTACTCGTTCTTGGCATCGCTCTCATTCTTATCAACCGTTCCAGCCGGCGCACGGCCAGCAGCGCGCGAACGCTGCAACGTCCCCTCCGTGCCGCAATTATCCAGATAGGCCCGCGCCGTCTCGTTCATGATACCCCGCATAACCCGGCGAAAACCCTCCACGGCCGCGCCGCCGGCCTCGCGATAGGCGGCTGCGAGCCGGTTGCGCTGGCGTTCGAACAATTGCCGCTCCAATGCCTCGCCGCGCGGCGTCAGGGTCAGCAGCCGCTGACGCCGGTCCACCGGGCCGGGGGCCTGGGACACATATCCCTGTTCCACCAGCGCACTCAGCACGCGCGCCAGACTCTGCTTGGTGATGCGCAGGATTACCAGCAGGTCGGAGACGGTGATCGCCGGATTGCGGCCGATATAGTGCAGTGCCCGGTGATGGGCGCGGCCGAGGTCCAGCCCTTCCAGCACTTCTTCGGCAACGTTGGTGAAGTCGCGATAGGCGAAGAACATCAGATCCTGCGCCATGCGGATCTCCTCCTCGCGCAGGAACAGCAAATTTGCCCCGGCCGTCGTCGAACCGGCTGGGTTGGACCCGCCGAACCCGGGTCCAACCGTCGACCCGCTCCCATGCGGGCTGTTGGCTGGTGCGCGCGGCGCGATCGTGTCCGCGTCGCCCTTCTGATCTGACATAGCTGACATTCACTCCGATTAGGACAGTCTTATTGACTCATTTGGCCGAACATTATACTTAGACTGCACTTCTGGTAATAATCTTACAAGGAAAGCCGCCATGACGCTTGTTCCTTTCGACGATCGCGATGGTCTGATCTGGTTGGATGGCGCCCTCGTCCCCTGGCGCGACGCCAGACTGCATGTTCTCTCCCATGGCCTACATTATGCCAGCGCCGTGTTCGAAGGCGAACGTGCTTATGGAGGGCATATTTTTCGCCTTCGCGATCATACCGAGCGCTTGCTCCAGTCCGGCCGTATCCTCGGCTTCGACATCCCCTATTCTGCCGACGAGATCGATACCGCCTGCCGGCAGACACTGGCCGCGAGCGGCCTTTCCGATGCGTATGTCCGCCCCGTGGCCTGGCGTGGCACGGAGCAGCTGGCGGTATCCGCCCAACAGACAAAAATCCATCTTTCCATCGCCGTCTGGCCGTGGCCCAGCTATTTTGCCGCCGACCGCATGAAGGGCATCCGTCTCGGCATGGCCGACTGGCAGCGCCCGCATCCGAAAACGGCGCCCACCGCCTCCAAGGCGTCAGGACTGTACATGATTGGCACGATGTCCAAGCACAAGGCAGAGGCCGAAGGCTATGACGATGCGCTGATGCTGGACTGGCGCGGCCAGGTAGCGGAAGCCACCGGGGCGAACATCCTTTTCGTGCTTAAAGGTGAAATCCACACGCCCCTGGTGGAAGGCTTCCTGGATGGCATTACCCGACAGACGGTTATGGGTCTCGCCCGCCTGAACGGCATGAACGTGATCGAGCGGCCGATCCTGCCGGATGAACTCGCTGGATTCTCGGAAGTCTTTCTGGCCGGTACGGCTGCCGAAATCACCCCGGTGCGGGAGATCGCCGGGCATGGCTATACGCCCGGACGGATCACCGAGGCATTGCTGCGCGGCTACGCCGAACTGGTCAATTCACCGCCACGGCAGGTTTTGGCCGCGGCGTAAGGGAAGGCCGGGCTCTGCCCTTGGACCCGCTGGGCGCGGCGCGCCCAGACCTGCTTTAACGTGGGGCCCGCGTTACTTTGGTCAGATTCCTTCCAGCTTTGTGGCCAGCCATCCTATCAGTGCCGCGTTCACCTGGACCGGCTTTTCCTGCGCCATCCAATGTCCGCTTTCAACCACGGCCTCGCGTAGGTCGCGGCAATACGCCCGCATCGGCTCGGCGAGACGGGACGTGATGGTTTCGCAGGTAAAATCATGGCGTCCGGCCAGGAACAGCACCGGCATGTCCAGATAACCGCCATTCACCGCGCGCGCGGCATAGTCTGCGTTGGCCGCATGGTTCATGTACCAGGAATCGGGCCCGAAAAATCCGTTCCGGGCCAGCGCGGAGGCATAGGCGCAGAGTTCCGCCTCGTTCAGCACGGCCGTGTCCAGTTCGGTTTCTGGCGCGATCCCGGCACCGCCGAACCAGCCGCCGTCCCGGCGTACCAATGAATTGCGTACGGGCTTCAGATAACCCGCCGGATTGCCCCGGCGAAACAGCGCCTTCACCGTTCGCGTCGTGTCCGCCTCGAAGGCCCGGCGTGCGACGTCGAAACTTTCTTCGTAGAAGCGCATATACTCCCACTGCCCGGCTGGATATTGCGCCTGCGGATAAACATTGCGGTCCACCAGTTCCAGCATCGCATCCAGGCCGCACTCGACCGTGCGATACGGCACACAGAGGCTGGCGACCGCCTGGCAATGTTCCGGATGGTGGCTCGCCATGTTCCAGACCACCGGGCTGCCCCAATCATGCCCGACCCAGATTGCCCGCTGGCGTCCGAGTGCGGCGAGCAATTCCCGCATGTCCGCCACGATCTCTTCCTGCGCATAGGCGGCGTGTGTGTCGTAGACGCTCGATCTTCCGTAGCCGCGCATGTCCGGTGCGATCGCCCGGAACCCCAACGCGGCCAGCACCGGCAGCTGGTGGCGCCAGCTGAATGATAATTCGGGCCAGCCGTGCACGAACACCACAAGCGGACCATCCTCCGGCCCGGCGGCGAGGTAGAAACTTCGATGGCGCGCGGTGATCGCCATATGCTCGGTAATTCCGTCCATCTGCATTTCGTTTCCCTGCGTCGATCCGGCAACCCGGTGGTTGCGTTGAAAACCCGGCGTTGCGACTTGCGCCTCGCGTGCTTCAGTCCAGCAATGGCAGTTGCTTGCCGCAATGCTGCACCAGTCCCAGTCCGAGCTTTTTCAGTCCGGCGTCCGCGAGCGTCGATGCGTCGCCGGTCAACCAGATTTCGGTGGCTTTCACCCGCTGGGGCCTCGGCAGGGCGGTCGCCAGGTTGGCGGCGATGGCCGCGTTGCGTTCGGTCCAGAGCAGCCGGTCGATCGGCAGCAGCGACACGGCCCGGCTTTTGGCCGTGTAGGCCACGGGCAGATTGCCGGAGATCGCGATCTGGCGGATCGGCGCGACGGTGGCCGAATAGCCAGCCTGCATCTCCGCCATCTGCTGGAACAGCAGTGCCTGGTCCTCGCTCTCGGCCTTCGCGGCATAGGCGATGAAATCGGTGCGGCCGGGAATGTCGCCCAGAGCGAGCATGCTGGCGACCATGATCGTCTGATGCCGCGGCGACAGCATTTTGTTTCCTGTTTACGCACTTTTCTCAGCTTCTCTTTCGTGGCACATATCGTGAACATTCGATTTAGCGAGGCAGGGACGATGGCTCGAAACAAGGTGCAATTCCAAAAGGGTCTCAGCGAAGCGGGGTTCGAGGCTCTTTAC
>CAINEA010000518.1 GCA_903847525.1 uncultured Acetobacteraceae bacterium
CAATAGCGGGCATTTTCGTTAACTGAAGCTCGTCGGATCGCGCCAGGGGTTCGCGCGTGGCCCCTGGCTGGATTGGCTTGAATACGGAGGCAGGATTGACTGGCGCGCCGATTGAGATCGAGGGTTTGACGAAGCGTTTCGCGGGTTTCACCGCCGTGGACAACGTGTCGTTCAGCGTCGCCAAGGGGGAGGTGCTGGGCTTCCTCGGGCCGAACGGCGCCGGTAAGTCCACCACGATGAAGATGCTTGCCGGCTTCGTGACCCCCGATGCCGGCACAGCCCGGATCCTCGGCCACGACGTGCGGACAGACTCGCTGGCCGCGCGCCGCGTACTCGGATTCCTGCCCGAGGGCGCACCCACCTATCCCGAAATGTCCGTCACGGCGCTCCTGCGTTTCGTCGCCCGCATCCGCGGGTATCGCGGCGCGGATGTGGCCTTTCGCGTGGCCCGCGCAGTGGAACTGACACAGTTGCAAGGCGTCCGCCTGCAGCCGATCGAGACCCTGTCCAAGGGCTTCAAGCGCCGCGTCGGCCTGGCGCAGGCGCTGCTGCACGATCCGCCGGTGCTGGTGCTGGACGAACCGACCGACGGGCTGGACCCGAACCAGAAGCACGAGGTGCGCCGCCTGATCGCGCAGATGCCGGACAAGGCGATCATCATTAGCACCCACATCCTCGAGGAGGTCGAGGCCGTCTGCACCCGCGCCATCATCATCGCCAACGGGCGCGTGGTGGCGGACGCGACGCCGCGCGATCTGGCCGGGCGCCATCCAAGCGGCAAGCTCGATGACGTGTTCCGCGACCTGACCCTTAAGGCTGCCGCCTGATGCATCCCGCCCCGCTGCACCTCGGCGCGATGCGCATCACCGGAATCATTGCCGCGCGCGAACTGGCCGCCTATTTCGCCACCCCGGTCGCCACCGTCTTCATCGTCATCTTCCTCGCGCTGCAGGGAACCCTGACCTTCAACGTCGGCAATTTCTTCGAGCGCGGCCAGGCGGACCTGACATCGTTCTTCAACTTCGTGCCCTGGGTCTTCCTGCTGCTCGTGCCGGCGATCACGATGCGCCTGTGGGCGGAGGAACGCCGGCTCGGCACGATCGAGTTGCTGCTGACCTTGCCGATCACCCAGTTCCAGGCCGTGCTGGGAAAGTTCCTCGCCGCCTGGATCTTCTGCGCGATCGCGCTGGCTTTGACCTTTCCGTTCGTCATTACCGTGAATGTGCTGGGACGGCCGGATAACGGCGTGATCGCGGCGGGGTATCTGGGCGCCCTGCTCGTGGCCGGCGGATTCCTCGCGATGGGCTCGGCGATGTCGGCGCTGACCAAGAACCAGGTGATCGCCTTCGTGCTCGCGCTCAGCCTGTGCTTCGTCTTTGCCCTCGCCGCGTCGCCGATCGTCAGCGATTTCCTCCGCCAGTCGGCGCCATGGGTCGCCGATGTGTTGCGCCGCGTGGGGGTTCTGGAGCGCTACCAGGACTTCACCCGCGGCGTGATCAGCTTGCCCGACATTGTCTATTTCGTCGGCTTCATCGGACGGCCGATCGGCGCGGTGCTGTTCGGCCATTACGGCGACCGCATCGGCCGCAAGGCGACGCTGATCGCCACGCTGATGTGCATGGGCAGCGCCACCTTCCTGATCGCGCTAGTGCCGTCCTAC
>CAINEA010000519.1 GCA_903847525.1 uncultured Acetobacteraceae bacterium
ATCCTCCACAGCTGGTCCCTGGTGAAGATGGGCACCACTGCGGCACAGAAGAAACTGTTTTTCAACCTTCGCCGGTTGAAAGGCCAGATGCAGGCGATCGATGACGGCGATCTGCAGCCCGAGCAGGTGACCAAGATCGCCAAGGCCTTGTCCGTGCCCGAGCAGGACGTGGTGAACATGAACCGTCGCCTGGCCGCACCGGACAACAGCCTGAACGCGCCGGTTCGCCTGGATGGCGAGGGTGAGTGGCAGGATTGGCTGGTCGATGACTCCGACAGCCAGGAGACCACTCTCGCCGAGCATGAGGAGATGTCGGGCCGTCAGGCACTCCTGTCGACCGCGTTAAAGACGCTGAACGACCGGGAGCGCCACATCCTGACGGAACGCCGGCTGAAGGACGAGCCGACGACGCTGGAAGAACTTTCTGGGCAGTACAACATCTCCCGCGAGCGGGTTCGCCAGATTGAGGTGCGCGCGTTCGAGAAACTGCAGAAGGCGATGAAAACGCAGATCGCTGAGCGCCGCCAGGCCGTTCGGCCCACCGCGGCGGCCACCGCCTGATGAGTGGCCTGGGGTGGGGTTTCCCATTCCCGGGCGTTCGTCACTCTTCCTCGGGTGCCGGGTTGAAGCCCCATTCGGCTTCGTGGCGAGCCCGTTCGGCGCGTAATCTTGCCGCTCGCGAGAGGGCCAGCGCCTCGAGAACCGCGCGAACCGCAATCGGGCTAAGCTCGGCCAACACCCATCCGGTGGCGGCCGCGCCCCAGGCGAGAAGCATGTTATTCATATCCGTCGCTAGTGTGCTGGCGATGGGGATGGTGTGACCGGCCAGCCATAGGCTGATAACCGGGCCGACGATGCCACAGAACCCGAACAGGGCGACGCTGCGGGCGATCGGCTTCCCGGGCTGCCGGTCCATGGTAATGGCGATAATCGCGGGCAGGAACAGGACTCCCACGAGCAGGGCCGTCGGCGTCGCCAGGGTCACCAGCCCGCCGCAGAGCAGCCCTTGCAGCCAGAGCAGTGATCGCGGGGACGCACCTGCGTGCTGGTACTGCTGTTTACCGGGATTGGGTCCGCCCCCTTTGGAATCGGCCCCGGATCGACCGCTACCCGACGGGCTACTGACCGCGCGTTGGGCCATCCTTGGTCAGCCCAAAGCCGTTGTGGTCAGCACCGCCGCGAGGGCGGCGATCCCGATGCAGGCGACGATCTCCTGTCCGACGCGATGGGCCGTTTCCGCACGCTCGGCGGCGCCGTCCCGCAAATGCCGCAGATCGGCGTCGATCCGGGCCACTGCAGCGATCGCGTTCTGTGCTTCTTGCCGGTCCAACTCGCGCGCCGTCGGGTCCTCGATCAAGGCGAGCATCGGTCCGATCAGGCCTGCGGCGGCCAGCCGGTTCATCTGCTCCTGGAAGCCCGAACGGCGGTCGCGATTGTACCAGACCTGCCCCAGCACGCCTGAACGCGCTGCCAGCCAGGCAGCCAAGCCTGGCAGTGGGCGGGCAAACACCCGGTTCTGCAACTGCGCGAACAGCCGCAATTGCGCCAGCGCCCCGGCCGGGTCCTGATCGCTACCCGTCAGCGCCGCCACTTCAGCCTCCAGCCGGCGTTCCGAACGGGCGGCGATGAAGGCGGCGATTTCCGCGTCGATCGGCCTGGCCGTCACCGAGTCCACGCCATCCGCAGCGTTCAATGCGGGTAAAAGATCGGCCAGGCGGGCGACGAAGCGGCCTTCCAGCAGCGGGCTGGCGCAGGGCAGCAGCGGGTTGAGTTGGTAGCGCAGCCTGGCCACGCCGCCACCCTGCCCTGCCAGGCGCTGCACGGCATGCAGGTGCCGGCCATCCGAGCGCAGCATCCCCACATCGCAGCGATCCGGCCGCATAACCGCCCAGGCGCCGACCGCCTCGGCTGCGATCAAGCCCGTAAGGCTGTCCGCGGCATGGCTTTCCTCCCGGCCGGCGACCGTGGCGGCGGCCAGTGCCGGCCCGATCGCATCCGGCCAAAGGGCGATTCCCTGCCAGGAAAGCGGCGCCAGCGGGTCCAGCAGCGCCACGCAGCGCATGGCCAGCATCGCATCCGCCACCGGGTCCGCCGGCGACGCGTCGGCAGCACGGTTGCGGACCATTTCATCGAGACGCGCGGCGAGTGGCGCGTCCCCGAGGCCGTGGCGCAACCAGTGATCCAGGATACCCACGCGCAGTGCAGGAATGGCCTGGCCGGGATCGGTGGCCAGCAGATGGGCGGCCTGCCGGGCGGTCCATACCGTGGCGCCGCCGAGTTGAAGCGGGCGCTGGGCCCGCCGGGATGGCCTGGCAGCGACCCGGCGGGTGCGGGCGGCCGGGGGATCGCGCAGCAGAGATGCCGAGGGGCGGTGCTCCGGGTCTTCGGCCAGCATGCCGCGCACA
>CAINEA010000520.1 GCA_903847525.1 uncultured Acetobacteraceae bacterium
GCGGGGAACGGGCCGTAGCCGAAGATCAGCAGCGGCGAGAGCGGGATCAGGATCACGACGCCGATGCAGATGGCGGCAGAGGGGACGAACATGTTGCCGGTGCCGCGCAGCACGCTGGCGAGCGCGTTCATCAGCCAGACCAGCACCGTGCCGCCGAACACCACGTTGGAGTATTGCAGGGCGGCATCGAGCGATCCGCGCTCGCCGCCCATGGCGCGATACAGCGCCGGGCCGGCCAGCAGGAACAGGGCAGTGAAGGCCAGGCCGAGGGTCAGGTTGATCAGGATGGCGTGGACCACCAGGGCACCGGCGTCCGCGCGCCGGCCGCCGCCCAGAGCGCGGGCAATGGCGGAGGAGATGCCGCCGCCCATCGCGCCGCCGGACAGCATGGTCATCATCATGAAGCCGGGGAAGACCAGCGCCATGCCGGCAAGCGCGTCCGTGCCCAGACGGGAGATCCAGAAGGTCTCGATCAGGCCGGTGGAGGCCTGCGCCAGCATCACCAGCATGTTCGGCCAGGCGAGGCTCAGCAGTGTCGGGATGATCGGGGCGTACAGCAGGCGGCGGGTGCGCGGGTTCATGGCCGCGGGCGAAGCGGGCTGGGCCAAGCTTGGTTCAGACAGGGCTGGCGTTACGGCGGGGGGCAGCGCCCGTTCCATGTTCATGTTCTGACGCTCCTGGGATGCACTGAGCCGGTAGCGGGGTTGAGCGGTACGGCGAACGCCGAGGCATAGGTGGGCTGGCCTGCGCCAGTGACTTTCATAATAATAGTTACCAAGCAGCGGGCCGCCTGTCAAGCAAGCGGCGCCGGTTGCGGCTCCAATCACGCGGTTGTCAAAGGGGGCGGGCTTTCATTCGGCCGGGTAGATGCGCGCCCGCGAGAGATCGAGGCCGAAGCTCTCGCCGGAGACCGGCAGGGTGCCGCCGGCGGGCAGCAGGGCCTCCAGCGTTTCGCCGTCGGCGCGCAGGCTGACGCGCCAGAACGGGCCGGCCGGTTGGACGCGGTGCACCTGGGCATCGGCGCCCCCCGGGATCAGGCCGATTTCCTGCGGCCGGATCAGCGCGATGGCCGGGCCGGGGAGACAAAGCGTGGGGAGCGGCGGCAGGCGGAGGCGGTCGAAGCGGGCCATCCCGCCGGCGACCTGGCAGTCCAGCCGCGCCGACTCACCGAGGAATTCGTGCACGAACGCGTTTATCGGTTCGGCATAGAGCCGATCCGGCGCGGCCACCTGCTCGATCCGGCCGGCCCGCAGCACCGCCACCCGGTCGGCCATCTCGATGGCCTCGGCCTGGTCGTGGGTGACGAAGATGCTGGTCAGGCCCATGCGGTCGTGCAGGTCGCGCAGCCAGACGCGGAGGCTCTTGCGGACCTTGGCGTCCAGCGCGCCGAACGGTTCGTCCAGCAACAGCAGTTCGGGTTCGATCGCCAGGGCGCGCGCCAGGGCAACGCGCTGGCGCTGGCCGCCGGACAGTTGCTCGGGGTGGCGGTCTCCGAGGCCGGTGAGGCCCATCATGTCCAGCAGATCGGCCACCCGCCGGCGGATCTCGGCCTTGGACGGGCGTTCGCCGCTCGGGCGGACCTCCAGGCCGAAGGCGATGTTGCGCGCAACGGTCATGTGGCGGAACAGGGCGTAGTGTTGGAACACCATGCCGACCTTGCGTTGCCGGGCCGGAACCGCGTCCATTGAGCGGCCGCCGATCCGCACCTGGCCGGAATCGACGAATTCCAGGCCCGCGAGCACGCGCAACAGGGTGGTCTTGCCGGAGCCGGACGGACCCAGCAGCGCGAGAAACTCGCCCTGACGCACGGACAGGCTGGCGCCACTCAGCGCGGCGGTGCCCGCGCCGGCGGCGGACGAGCCGGCGAAGCTCTTGTGCAGGTCCAGCATTTCGACCTTCCCATCGCCTCTCGTCACAGCGCCCGTGGTCACATCGCTTGTGGTCACAGCAGCGACCGGTTGCTCAGATGCATCCGCCACTCCAGCAGGAATTTGGCCGCCAGGGTCAGCAAAGCGAGCAGGGAAAGCAGACCCGCCACGGTAAAGGCACCGACCCAGTCATAATCGTTGAACAATGCCTCGACATAGAGCGGCATCGTGGTGGTCTGGCCGCGCACATGGCCGGAGACGACGGCGACGGCGCCGAATTCGCCCATCGCGCGGGCATTGCAGAGCAGCACGCCGTAGAGCAGGCCCCATCGGATGTTCGGCAGGGTGATGCGCCAAAAGGTCTGCCAGCCGGTCGCGCCCAAAGTGAGCGCGGCTTCCTCCTCGCCCGAGCCCTGCTCGACCATCAGCGGGATCAGCGAGCGGGCGACGAAGGGGAAGGTAACGAACAGGGTGGCCAGGACCAGTCCGGGCAGGGCAAAGACGATGCGCACGCTGGCCTGGTTCAGAGTCGGCCCGAGCCAGCCGTTGGCGCCGAAC
>CAINEA010000521.1 GCA_903847525.1 uncultured Acetobacteraceae bacterium
GCCGGCTATCCGTCCGTGTTCGCGCACGGGATGCTGACCATGGGGCTGACCGGTAAGATGCTGACCAACTATGTCGGCCACGGCAATCTGACGAAGTTCGGCGTCCGCTTCACCAACCAGGTATGGCCCGGCGACACGCTGGATTCGACCGCGACGGTGGAAGCCATCCGTGAGGAAGGCGGGCAGAAGCTGGTCGATCTGGTGATTTCCACCGTCAACCAGGACGGCAAGGAAGTGGTCAGCGGGTCGGCGACAGCTCGGGTGAAGTAAGTTCCGCGTGATACGAGTAGGTGAGGGGGGCCTGGTGCCCCCCTTTTCTTTGGCCTGGGGTTATTGTCCTTTGAACACCGGCTTCCGCTTCTCCAAAAACGCCGTCCGCGCCTCGCGATGATCGTCGGTCTGTGCCGTCCGCGCCTGGTGCACCGCCTCCATCTCCAGCACGGCCGCGAAGGGTTCGGTTTCCGCGGCGTGCAAATTCCGTTTCATGTACCCGTAGGCCACCAGCGGTCCGTCGGCGATGCGCCGCGCCATGGCGGTGGTCTCGGCCAGCAGGTCGGCGTCGTCCACCACGCGGTTTACGAGGCCGATGCGTTCGGCCTCGGCGGCGTCGAAATTGTCGCCGAGGAGGTAGAGCTCGCGCGCCTTGGCGGTGCCGACCAGCTGGGTCATCAGCCAGGAGCCGCCGAAATCGCCGGAGTAGCCGATCTTGCCGAAGGCGACGCCGAACTTGGCCGAGCGGGCGGCGATGCGCAGGTCGCAGGACATCGCCAGGCCGAGGCCGGCGCCGAAGGCGGGGCCGTTGATCATGCCGATGATGACCTTGGGGCAGGTGCGCATGGCCTGCGGGATCAGGTGCATCTTGCGCATGCTTTCAACGCGGTGCTCGAACGGTAGCTGGTTGCGCTGGCCCATGCTTTTGATGTCGCCGCCGGCGCAGAAGGCGCGGCCTTCGCCGGTGATGATGATGGCGCCGACATTGCTGTCCGAGCCGAGGCGCATGATCGCCTCGCGCAGCATGTTCAGCAGTTCCTGGGACAGTGAATTCAGGCTTTCCGGGCGGTTCAGCGTGATGGTCGCGATGCCGTCCTGGATGGATTCCGCGATGTCGGCCATTTATGTCGTCTCCCTGTTTGGTGGGCGACGCTAACACGAACGGGGATGCTGGACACCCGGCCCGCCTGTTGGCTAGATTGCCCTAGCTAATTATATCTAGCTAAGGATGGGTTATGGATATCGTGACGATCCACACCGCCAAGACAACGCTGTCGCAGCTGCTGGCCCGGGTGGAGGCGGGGGAGGAGATCGTGTTGGCGCGGGGGAAGTTGCCGATCGCCAAGCTGGTGCCGTTCCAGCCACCGGCGAAGAAGCGCCGTTTCGGGGCGTTGCGCGGATCGGTGAGCGTCGGCACGGAATTTTTTGAGCCGCTGCCCGAGGGGGAAATGGCTGGTTGGGAGTAGCGGCGTGCAGTTGCTGCTGGATACGCATGCGCTGCTCTGGTGGCTGGCCGGGGACGAGCAGCTTTCGCTCGCCGCGCGGAAGGCCATCGCGGAGGAGGGCAATGGCATCTTCGTCAGCACGGCTTCCGCCTGGGAAATTGCTACGAAGCATCGGTTCGGCCGGCTGCCCGGCGTGGAAGCCATCGTGGCCGATCTGGATGGGGCGATCGCCAATCAGGGTTTTGCCGCATTGCCGATCAGCCTGCGGCACGGGCAGGCGGCGGGGGCGTTGCCGGGGCCGCATCGCGATCCGTTCGACCGGATGCTGATCGCCCAGGCGATGCTGGAGGACCTGGTTCTTGTTTCCAACGAACTGCCGTTCGATGCTTATGGCGTTCGGAGATTGTGGTAGATGCTGTCCGTGTTCGTGTTTGTTGCCTGGCTATGAGAGCCCCGATGCGCCGGCCGAATTTGCGCCGTATTCGCGCCGAACTGGATTTAGCCGCCGTTCGTACCTGGGACGATGCCCATCTGAAGGGCGGGCCTGGGCGTGTCGTGTTTGCCGGTGCGCCGGGCAACCTGCCGGCGGGCAAGCGCGTGTATGCCGTCGGCGACGTGCATGGCGATCTGGAAAAGCTGACGGCCTTGCATGCGGTGATCGCGGCGGATCTGGCGGCGCGGCCGGTGGAGGCGCCGTTGCTGGTGCATCTTGGCGATTACCTGGATTGGGGGTCGGACAGCGCGGGCGTGGTGGGACTGCTGGCGGCCGGGCCGCCGGTGGCGGGGCTGCCGACGGTCAATCTGGCGGGCGATCACGAGCAGATGCTGCTGGATGCGCTGGATGGTGACGGGGCCGCGGCGACGGACTGGCTGCATTCCGGCGGGGAGGCGGCCCTGGCCAGCTGGGGCATGGCGGCGGATACGCCGCGGGGGGAATGGGCGGGGCGGCTGCCGCCCGAGCATCTGGCGTTCCTGCGCGGGCTGGCGCTGCGCCATCGCGTGGGCGGGTATCTGTTCGTGCATGCGGGGCTGCGGCCAGGGGTGAAGGTTGCCGAGCAGACCCGGCAGGATATGCACTATATTCGCGAGCCGTTCCTTTCCACCGATCGCGGCTTTGGCGTCGTTGTCGTGCATGGCCATACGGTGGGCGGAACGCCGGTGGTGCGGTCCAACCGCGTGGGCGTGGATACCGGCGCCGGGCTGGGCGGCAAGCTGTCCTGCGCGGTGCTGGAAGACGACCGCATCGGTTTCATTTCTGTTTAATCATAGGAGACCGGCATGGATTTTCCCGCTCTGCTGCAGGATTTTGCCAAAACCGTACAGGCGAACGACGGCCAGGGGCTGGCCGCCCTGTTCACCGAGGACGGAACCTACGACGACGGGTTCTTCGGCCCCTACCAGGGCCACGCAGCCATTGCCGGGATGTTGCAACATTTCCACGATGGCGGGCGCGACTATTGGTGGGAATTCGAGGCACCGGTCTGCGACGGCGCCAACGGCTACGCGCAGTGGCGCTTCAGCTATGCCTCCCGCCTGCAGGGCTGCGAGGGCACGCCGGTGCTGTTCGAGGGCATGAGCCGCTTTACCCTCCGCGACGGCAAGATCGTGCTGTACCGGGAAATGTTCGATCGAGGGCTGGCCCTGTCGCAGTTGGGCTTTGCCCCCGAACGTCTTGCCCGCATCGTCGCCAAGGCCGCCGCGGCGCAGAACGCGCGGCCGGAGAGCGGTAAGCACCTCGCGCGTTTCAGCCGGTGAAGGTGGCACACACCTCTTGCAGCGCCTTCATCTGATTGCCGGCGGCGGAGGAGGCCACGATGACCGGCGTGTGGACGCCAGCCGCGCGCCAGGCCTCCACGCCGTCGCGCACCTGGCTGGCACTGCCGAACAGGGTGCAGTCGGCGAGCCAGCGGTCGTGCAAATATTTCGGGATATCCTCGTTGCGCTTTTCGGCGATGCAGAGCTCGATCGCGTCCATCTCCTCGCGGTAGCCGGCTTCCTTCCAGTAGTTGCGGTAGTTCGGCAGGAAGGCGTAGCCGTTCAGGGTGCGGCGGTTGACCGCCTTGGCGGCCTCGATGTCGTCGGAGATGCAGGTGGGGATCATGTTGCCGATGAAGAACTCCCCGCCGGTGCGCTGTGCCTCGGGCAGGACCGACAGCGACGTTGGCGTGTGCTGCAGACTGGCGTTGGCGAAGATCAGGCCCTGGCCGAGTTCGCCGGCGAGCTGGATCATCTTCTGGCGCAGCGTCGCGACCACGACCGGGGGCATGGCGCCGAGCTTGTCGTAGCTGTGGTATTTCTCGATGAAGTTGCGGGTGTCGCCCAGCGGCTTGCCCGGCGTGACGCCCATGCGGACATGACTGGGGCCGTGCGCGATGCCGATGCCGAGCTTGAAACGGCCGCCGGAGATTTCGTGCATGAAGGCGGCGGACTGGGCGAAATCCTCCATCGTGCGCTGGTAGATCGGCGCGATCGCGGTGCCGAAGGGAATGCGCGTGGTGTTCCAGGCCAGGGCCTCGCAGAACGACATGTTGCCGAACGGGGAGGGGACGTAGATGCCGGCGAAGCCGCGCTTCTCGGCCTCCTGCGCGACCTCGACGGCGGCGCGGCGGCGATTGGGGGTGGCGATGATGCAGATGGCGGGCAGGGTCTGGGGCATGGTCTGGCTTCCTCGGTTCGGTTGCCGCGCATGATAGGGGCTTGAGCCGGCGCTGTCGTCATGGTGGCATGGGAGCATAAGAATTCAGGCGAGGAACCCTCCATGCGCGTGTCCACCCATCTTTCCTATAACGACTGGCGTGCCTGCGGGCCGGAAGCGGCTGCCTTCGAGGCGGCGGGGGTGGACAGCATCCAGTGCCCGGAGCTGAAGCATGATCCGTTCATTCCCCTGGCGATGGCGGCGCTGGCGACCGAGCGGGTGCAGCTGGCGACATCGGTAGCGATCGCGTTTCCGCGGAGCCCGATGGTGGTCGCCAACACCACCTGGGATCTGCACCGCCATTCCAAGGGACGCTTCGTGCTCGGGCTCGGCAGCCAGGTGAAGCCGCATATCGAACGTCGGTTCTCCAGCGAATGGAACGCGCCGGCGGCGAAGATGGGCGAATATGTGGAGGCGCTGCGGGCGATCTTCACGGCGTGGGAAACCGGTTCCAAGCTCGCCTATCAGGGAGATCATTACAAGTTCAGCCTGATGACGCCGGAATGGTCGCCCGGCCCGGTCGGGCTGCCGATGCCGCCGATCATGATCGCCGCGGTGGGGCCGGTGATGCTGAAGACCGCGGCGCGGGTGTGCGACGGGGCCCGGCTGCATGGCTTTGCCACGCGAAAATACCTGGAGGACGTGGTGCGGCCGCTGATCGCCGATGAACTGGCGAAGCACGGCAAGAGCTTCGAGAATTTCGAGGTGACCGGCGGCGGCTTCGTCGCCACCGGTCCGGACGAGGAGGCGGTGGCCAAGGCGGCGGAAAAGCTGCGCTATCGCGTGGCGTTCTATGGCTCGACACCCGCCTATCGCGGCGTTTTTGAACTGCATGGGGTGGGCGAACTAGGCGAGAAGCTGCAGCACGCGACCCGGCAGGGGGCGTGGGACAAGATGGCGGCGATGGTGCCCGACGACGTGCTGGATCTGTTTCTGGCCCGCGCCACGTATCGGGATCTGGCGCCGGCGATCGAGAAGCGCTTCGGGGGGCTGGTGGATACCGTGTCGCTCGATTTCCTGGACAGCGATCTGCCGGAGCTGCGCGCGGAGGTGGTGAAGTCGGTGCAGGCGATACCGACGGTGTTCAAGGGTTATAAAACCGCCTGGGCGGCGTAAGATTTCCTCGGGGATGTGAACCGCGTCACTGCATGATCGTGTGGCTGCCTGTCTGTTGTTCCGGACAGGCAGGCAGGACCGATTGTGTTGCATCGCAAAAACACGCGACCGTATAGTTGGGGGTGTCTTGGCTGGGCTGGTCCAGCCGCGGAGTCTTTCCGGCGTGTGGCGCATTCCGATCGCAGCTTGCGGGTTGCGGATTGGAGTTCATGGCGCTGGCGTTGCTTCGTGCGTTCTGGTCGGGAATACGATGATCAAGGCCGACTACCAATCCCCCAGGCCATCGCGGTTGCCGGCGCGCCAGAACGGGCGGCGGCAGGTGGAGCGGCGTCTGGCAGCGGTTATGGCGGCGGACATCGCCGGCTACAGCGCGATGATGGGGGGCAACGAGGAGGCAACCCATCGTCGTGTCGGCGAAGGGTTCGGGCGCGTGTTCAAGGAAATCGAGAAATGCCGTGGCCGGGTTTTCACCTTTGCCGGGGATTGCATCATGGCCGAGTTCCCGAGTGCGGTGGAGGCGCTGAAATGCGCCTTGCGCGTGCAGGCGGACATCGCGCGGCGCAACGCCAGGCGGCCGGTGGACCAGCGCATTCAATACCGCATTGGGATCAATTCCGGCGAGATCATGATCCAGGAAGACCGTACTGGGGGCACGGCGCTGAACATTGCCGCGCGACTGGAGCAGATCGCCGAGCCGGGTGGGGTGTGTCTGTCGAGCGTGGTGTTCGATCAGGTCAAGCGGGTTGTGGCGGCGGACTATGTGCCGATGGGCGATCAGCGGCTGAAGAACATTCGCGATCCGGTTGGGATTTACCAGATTTCCGCCGAGTACTGCCGCTCCTGGCGCGGTATGCCCGCCCTGCCGCGGGAGACGCTGCCTGCCAATGCGGTGGCGCGGCCCACATCCGGTGCTCCAACCGACTACCGGCCCTCCTTGGCGGTGCTGCCGTTCCGGACCCTGCAGAAGGACCAGTCGGACGCCTATTTTGCCGAAGGCATGGTCGACGACATCATCAACGCGCTGAGCGGGGTGAAGGACATGCTGGTGATCGCCCGCAGTTCGACCCAGACCTTCGCCGGCGCGCCGCTCGATCTGCGCCGGGTAGGGCACGAGCTCGACGTTCGTTACGTTCTGCATGGCAGCGTCCGGCGGGCGGAGGAGAAGTTGCGGATTGGCGTGGAGTTGAGCGAGGCGCAGACGGGGCAGGTGATCTGGACCAGCCGCTTCGACGGAGAGTTGTCGGATATTTTTCAGTTGCAGGATCGCATCTCGATCCGGGTGGCGACGACCATCGTTCCGGAATTGCGGGAGCGTGAACTTGGCCGCACCCTGCGCAAGCACCCCGGCAGCATGACCGCCTATGACCTGACCCTGCAGGCGCTGGACCGGCTGAACCGGATGGATCGTGCGTCGCTGACGCAGGCCCGTCAGCTGCTGCAGGAGGCGATGCGGCACGATCCCGACTATGCCCCGGCCTATTCGCATACAGCGTCGCTGATCATGAAATGGATCGGGCAAGGATGGTCGGAGGACGAAACGGCCGACCGGCTGCAGGCGCAGACCGCGGCCAAGGCGGCGATCGACCGGGACCGCAACGACGCCATGGGCCTGGCGGTCTATGGCCATCTGCAGTCGTTCCTGCTCAAGAGCTATGATATCGCCATGGACTATCTGGAACGCGCGCTGACCGCCAATCCGAGCTGCGCCTGGGCCTGGGGCTATAGCAGCCTGACCAGCGGTTATCTGGGTAACTATGAGGCGGCCATCGAGCGCGGGGAGAAGGCGGTGCGCCTGTCGCCGTTGGGGCCGGATGCTTTTTACCTGGAACATTATCTGTCGCAGGCCTATTATCTTGCCAATCGTTATGAAGATGCGATCGGTTGGGGGCGCATGTCCGCGGCGCATTCGCCGGCAAATGCCTCCAACCTCCGTTGCCTGGCGGCGGGGCTGGTGGCGCAGGGGGAGGTTGCGGAGGCGCGCGATGTCGCGGGCCGCTTGTTGAAGCTGGCTCCCGATTTTAGCCTGAAGGGCTTTGCCGGCCGCACCCCGTTGCGCGGCGAGGTTCGTGACCTTTTCATTCAGCGCCTGAAAATGGCAGGCCTGCCGGACTGATATCCGGCCAATCGTGGCTGACTGGCTGTGCCTTGCGGCGATTTCGATCGCCCTGTGACCTCAATCGGAGAGATGACATGAGCGGAAGCTTCGATGGCAATGACGGCAACGACGGAAATGTCGGCAGTGCCGGCGGCTCGGGCAACAGCCTGAGCGTGACCGGAGGCTGGTTCTTCGCCGACCGGGTGGATCTGCCGTTCGTAACCATATCGGATCCCGTTGTGCTGGCGGATCAGCGGATCAACATCACCCAATATCCCGCACGGGCATGGGGGGCGGAATGGCTGTCCTGGGTGGCGGTGACGCAGTTGGCGCAGACAAACTGGATGAGCATCGCGATCACCACCCCGATTCCGACCGGTGCGGCGTTGAGCGCCGAGATCGATGGGCTTGTCACCGCCGCGCAGGATGAGCGGGCGGATACGCTGGGTGAGATCCTGAGCCAGAGCGACGAGTTCGTCAGCTATTTCATGAATGCGATGTCGGCGCGGCCGGGGGCTTATCCCGCGACCGCCTTGCTGCTGCAGATCGCCAGCCTGATCGGCACGTTCACGGCGATGCATCATAAGTATCTGTTCAAGCGCCCGCGGCCCTCGATGCTTTGTCCGGCATTGCTGCCGCCGATTGCCGTTCCTGGGCATGCGTCGTTTCCGAGCGGTCACTCGACCCAGGCGCATCTGATGGCGCTGTGCATGGACGAGATGTTCACGCCGCCCACGGGGAACCCGCTACCGCAGCAGACGGTCATGCACAACGACCTGTTGGCATTGGCCAATCGTATCGCACGCAACCGCGAAATTGCCGGATTGCATTACCCGAGCGATTCGGTCGCGGGGGCCGAGCTTGCGGGCAAGGTGCACACCAATCTTATGACGCAGACGATGAACGTGCTGTACCAGGCCACGGTGATCAAGGCGCGGGCGGAGTGGGCATAGGGCGAGAGCGGCGCGATCTGGGCCGGAATGACCTGGAGGTGCTGATCCGCATGGGAGATCGCGATGGCTGAGCAATTCATTCGCCAATCTGGCTATCCCGCGCCACCGGCGGCCAAGCCAGATAGTGTTGCCGGTGAAGCTCCGCTGATACCGACGGGGTTCGATCCGATTGCAGCCACGCCGGAACAATTGGATCTATACGGTTTGCCGCCTCGGCCGGATCCGAAGCAGCAGCCCTCGCTGTATGCGGCCTGGAGCAAGCTTTTTGCGCAGCCACTGATATGGGTAGATCCCCTGAGGCCCCTTTCCGAGGATTCCGGGCCTGCCGGCCATCTGTCCGGTCCGCGGTATACGCCCACCCGTTTTGAAACCAGCCAGAACTGGTCGGGCGCGTATATCGAGCCGAATGGTGGCAACATGTTCGTGCTGTTGATCGGCGGCTGGACGGTGCCGACGCCGAAATTGCCGCCCAACGCGCCGTCGCACCCGCCCGTAGCTGCGACCTATAATTGTTCCAACTGGATCGGGTTGGACGGCCAGCGCCGCTACCTCAATTCCTCCCTGCCGCAGGTGGGAACCGAACAGATTCTGGTGGTCAATCCCAACGGTAGCCAGTCGATCGAGACCCAGGCGTGGTTCCAATGGTGGGCCCGTAACGAAGTGACGATCCGGAAGACAACCATAACCGAGGTTCCGGTTCGGCCCGGTGATTACGTTATCGCCGCGTTATGGGTCATCGATAAGGCGCGGGTCTCCGTGATCATCCATAACCTGACGACGGGGAAGGCGCACAGGCGCTTTGGGTCCCCGCCCCAGGTGCGTCAGCGCGGGGGGACGCAAGCGACCCCGATTGTCTCCGGTGCCACCGCCGAATGGATCACCGAACGCCCGGCCGTTCCCGGTTCGGCGGAGATGTACCTGTTCCCCGACTATACCAGCGTCACGTTCGATTGCTGTGTGGCGGGAGCGGCGCGTGGGCCGGGACCGGCGACCGTTGAAGCGGTGCTGCGGGGGGCGCGGTTCCTGCGCATGTACGAGGTGTTGGCGCAGCCCCCGCGCACCGGGTTCATCTCCATGCCGTCAAAGGTCAGCGATACCTCGGTGACCACGACCTA
>CAINEA010000522.1 GCA_903847525.1 uncultured Acetobacteraceae bacterium
CGGTCGATGAAAGTGAGAGCAAATCCGGGGCAGGAACCATGCGCGCATTGATTCAGAACGCGCCGCGTCGCGAAAGCGAAATCGACCCCGTGCCCGGAGTTTTGCTCCGGTTACAGGGGTAGGAACGGTGTCACTGGTGAAATCTGCCTACAAGCGCCCGTTGGCTGGGTTCGTCGCGCTGACATTGGCGGCCAGCAGCCTGGCCGGCTGCGCCGGTGGACCGGGAGGGGGAATTAACAGCGGCACCGAACTGGCAGCGGTGCCGGGCGACCCCTGCAGCCAACAGCGATACGATTTTGGCCGGTCACAAACCTACTTCACCGATAAGGTCCTTACCGGCGTGGTCACTGGCGGGGCGATCGGTGCCGGTACGGGGGCCCTGATCGGTGGTCTGTCCGGTGGCTGGCAGGGTGCGGGGACCGGAGCCCTCGTTGGTTTGGCGGTCGGCGGCGTTGCCGGCGGGGTGAGCAGCTACTACTCCACCATGTCCGAACGCTATCAGGACCAGGCGACCCTGGCGGAGGCGATCAACTCCGATCTGACGCGGGAGGTGCAGGAAACCGATCGGGTGACGGCGACCTTCGCCCGCCTGCGCGAATGTCGCCTGGCCCAGGCGCGCAACATCCGCCAGCAGGTTCGCGCCGGAGCCATGACCCGCGCGATCGCACGCGAACAGCTGATCTTCGAGCGGGACCGCTTCCAGGAGGAACTGGCGCTGGCGGACCGCTACCAGATCGCGATGCAGAAGCGGGATCAGGAATTCCAATCGGCGGCGCAATCCCTGAACCAGGCGCCGGAAGCGTCTGCCGGGTCCGCCAGCCGCCCGCGTAACGCCGCCGCAGCTTCACCCAACCGGAAAGTCGTGGTTGCCGCGACGGAGACGGTGCCGGAGAAGCGGAACGCATTCGCGTCCTCGGTCGCGTCGGCCAAGACCCAGACCCAGGCGGCCTTCAATGTGGATGACCTGGCGACGTCCTGACGGGATTGGGTGCGCGTGACGGGGGCGAAGCGATGATGGCTTGGGTTGGGCAGATCGCATGGTTTCGGCCGGCGCTCCTGCTTGGGCTGGCGCTGGCTTGCCTCGCTCCCGGGCAGGTCCGCGCGGCGAACGATCCGGACCTGTTCCTGCGCATCGAGACCGGGGAGCATGAGGCGGACATCAATCGCGTGATCCGCATCCCGGGCACGGAGACGGTGCTTTCCGTCTCCGACGACAAGACGGCGCGGCTGTGGTCGATCGACGATCTGGCTCCGCGCGGCGTCCTGCGCCCGCCGATCGGTCCGCAGGACGATGGGGCGCTGTATGCCGCGGCCGCGACGGCGCAACGCATCGCGCTGGCCGGGCGGACGGGCGACGGCAACGGCCATTTCGCCGTGCATCTGTTCGCCGTCGCCGGCCTGCGCCCGCTGGGGAGCATTGCCGGCCTGGCGGCGCCGATCATGGCGATGAAGTTCTCCCCGGATGGCAACGTCCTGGTCATCGGGTTGGAGGATCGCGGCGGTGTCCGCGCCTTCGACATTCGTAGCGGCGCCGAGTTGCGCCTGGAGGAGGGATACGAAGGCAGCATCACCGCCATGGATTTTGCCGCGGATGGAAGGCTGGCGGTGGCTGCGGCGGACGGAAAGGTGCGGCTATACGCGCCTGACCTGCATCGGATCGCGGTGGTGCCGCTGCCTGGCGCGGGGCGTCCATGGGGCGTTGCGTTTTCACCCGACGGGAAATTCGTCGCCGTCGGCGACCGTCTCCGTCCGATGGTGCATGTCCTGGACGGTGCGGCCTTGCGCCTGTTGACGACGCTGGACGGCACCGCGCCGCAACGCCAGGGCAGCTTCAATGTCGTGGCGTTCGGGGCCGACAGTCTTTTGTATGCGGCGGGGTCCTATAAGGATGCGGCTGGCGGGAGGCTGATGCGCGCCTGGTCTGCGGACTGGCGCGTGCGCCTGGAGGCGAAGCTGGCCACCGATACCGTCACGGACCTGTTGCCCACGCCGGCGGGCGTGGTGTTTTCCTCCTCGGAACCGTCATTGGGTCGCTTGGACGCCGCCGGGCTGGTCCGGGCGGAGCGCCGGGGCCGGCATATGGAACTGCGCGACATCTCGGACCGGCTGTTCCGCCTGTCCGCCGATGGCAACCGGATCGATCTGCCGGCCGGTCCTTCCGGTGCGCCGATGGTGTTCGATGCGCAGGCGCGCGAATTGCGCCCACCCGTCCCCGTAGCGGCAGGTGTCGGCGGAACCGCCGCGGTGACTGCCGCCGGACTGGCCCCGGCCGTGGCCCGCGATGGCGCAACGGCGGTGACCGACTGGAAGAATACGCCGTCGCCCAAGATAAATGGCGTGCCCGTGAAGCTGGAGCCGTCGGAAACATCCCGGTCGGTGGCGGTATCCCATGCCGGTCCTGCGGCGGTGCTCGGCACGGATTTCTATGTGCGCTTCTATGTCCAGGGGCGGGAGGCGTGGCGGGTCGTGGCGCCGGCGCCGGTCTGGGCGGTGAACATCAGTGCCGATGGGCGCCGGGTCGTCGCTGGGCTCGGCAACGGTTCCGTGGTCTGGTACGGCGCCGCCAACGGTGAAGAGCTGATGTCGCTGTTCATCGACCCGGCCTCCGGGCGCTGGGTGATGTGGACGCCGGAGGGGTTTTTCGCGCACGACCAGCGCAACGATGGCCAACCGGATGGCCGCACGCTGATCGGCTACCGGCGCAATGCGCAGGACCGGCGTTCCAGCGTCTTCGTGGAAATTGGCCAGCTCTATCCGGTGTTCTTCCGCCCCGATCTGGTCGGCCTGTCCATGCGCGATACGGCTGATGCGCGCCAGACGGTGGCCGATCAGCGCGAGCGACTTGGCGACGTCGCCACCATTTTGGGCCGCGGCCTGCCGCCTGCGGTAACGGTTCTGGACAGTTGCGGGCATGAAGCCGGCGGTTCGGCGAGCGGCTGCCCGACGGTCCGCACCCTGGACACGCCTGCCAGCGATGGCGGTCCGATGCGGACGGCGGGTGACGTGCTGCTGGTGAACTATCGGCTGCAGCAACGCGATGGTGAGCTGGGCAATACCGTGATCCGGCGCAACGACGCGGTCATAGCCCCATCGCTCTTCGTCAGTGAGGAAGCGCCGCGGATGCGGGTCGAGGAGGCGACGATTCCGCTTGGGGAAGGCCTCAACGTCATTCGCATCACGCCGGTGAGCGCGACGGGGCAGGTCGAGGCGAGCTCTGCCGAGAGCAAGGAAATCCGTGTGATCCGGGTGGCGTCCGCCGCCCGCTCTGCCGAGGCGGCCCACCCGGGCGGGGCTGTTTCGGTTCGCAAGGTCGCGGTGCGGCCAAAGGTCACGCTGCATGTGTTGAGCGTGGGGGTCGGCACCTTCCAGCGCAGCGAGCTTAATCTGGCCAATGCCGTCAGCGATGCCCGTTCGGTGGCGAGGCTGATGGAGACCGCGACGCCGCCGGTCTATGACAGCACTGACGTGATCCTGCTGACCGACGCGGACGCGACGGCGGACAAGATCCTGGCGGCCCTGCACACGATCGCGGAAAAGGCATCGCCGGACGATCTGGTGCTGATCTTCCTGGCCGGGCACGGCCAGCAGGTGGACGGGCGGTATTATTTCGCCCCGGTGGATTTCGGCACCCGGGACGAGAACCTGTATCGCCGGGCACTTTCCGGTGCGTCGTCCGGGGGGGACCGGGCGCTGGATGAGTTGTTTCGCCATGAAGGGCTGGGACAGGACCGGCTGTTGCCGGCCATCCAGGCCATCCAGGCTTCGCGGGTGGCAATGATCCTGGATACCTGCTTTTCCGCCTCGATCGCCACGCAGGACGCGGTGTTGCGGCGTGATCTGAACACCACCGTCACCAATACGCTGGGACACGCGGCGGGGCGCTTCGTGCTGTCGAGCTCCAGCGCCCTGGCGCTTGATTCCGCCGGCTCGGCCGCGGATCTTCCGCGCGACGCGGAGGGGCACGGGCTGTTCACATCCTACATGCTGCGCGCGCTGAACGGCGAGGCGGATTTCGACAAGGCCGGCCATATCGACATTTACAAGCTGGCGACCTTCACGACGCGGGCGGTCGAACAGGCGACGGCGGATCTGCGTCAGCCGCAGCAACCGGCGTTCTTCTTTGCCGGCAGCCAGTTCTTCGACCTGCGCGCGGTGCCGGTGAAGCCGTAGGTTCCGGTTCGGCTACTTGTCCTCCATCACCACTTCGGTGGTGAAGATGCCGTCGCGCAACCGGTTCAGATGGAACCGTACGCAACCATCATCAGGGTCCTCCCGATGCAGGGCCTCGAAAGTCTCCAATGCGCCGGGATCGCCGCGTTCCAGGGCGGCATAGGCGTCGCGGTAGCGGGCCATGAAGGGCCGTTCCGACTGATCCGGGGACAGGATTTGGTGCACCAGGATGCCGTGGAGCTTGCCCTTCAGCCGAAAACGGCCCATCGGGCGGGTCTGCGTGTCGCCGCTGGCCTTGGCGGTGTCGTCGGACATGCATACCCGGCTGTCGACGTATTTATTCAGGCCCTCCAGGCGGGACGCGACGTTCACCACATCGCCCATGGCGGTGTATTTGAGCCGCCGGCTGGAACCGAAATTGCCGACCGTTGCCTCGCCGCTGTTCAGGCCGATACGGGTGTGGCCGAAGGGCAATCCCTGTTTCGCCTGTTCCAGGCGAAAGCGTTCGGTGAAGGCGAACATGTCCCGCGCGCAGGCAACGGCCCGGGCGGCGTGATCGGGCTGGTTCGCGGGTGCGCCGAACAGGGCCATGACGCCGTCGCCGGCAAAGTCCATCACCAGGCCACCATGCGCCATCACCACGTCGCTGACGCCGTTCAGGTAGGCGTTCAGCGCCGGCAGCATCACGGCGGGATCGGCGGATTCGGCTAGGGTGGTGAAATTGGCGATGTCGCTGAACAGCAGGGTCATGCCGCGCCGCTCCCCGCCCAGCGCCGGCAGGTCGCCGGAGGCGAGCATCCGCTCGATCACGCTGGGGGCGAGGTACATGCCGAACATCTTGTGGATATGCCGCTTGTCCCGATCGCTGACGGCGAAGCGGAAGGCGAGCAGCAAGGCGAAGGCGAGCACCGCCGCGCCAAGTCCTTCGATCAGCGGCAGCGCGAGGCCGTGCTGGATCAGAACGGTGGCCAGGGCGGTCAGTCCCAGCAGCAGGGCCAGCAAGACCCCCGCGGCCCAACCGAGGGGCAGCAGCAGGGCCGGCGCCGCCGCCAGGGAAGCCGTGCCGGCCACGATGGCGGTTCGGGCCAGTCCGTCGGGCCGCCGCAGAATTTCGTTGCGCAACAGGTTGTCGATCGCGGCGGCGTGGACGAAGACGCCGGGCATCGTGGCCCGGGCAAAATCCTGGTGGCGAATGGCCTGTTCCGGCATGGCGGTGCAGCGGGGGCCGGTGAGGACCTCCGGGCGGTTGATGTATCGGCGGGAGGTGATCAGCCGGTCTTCCACGTCCAGGCCGGTGGCCATCAACACCACCTTGTCCTTGAAATGATCCGCGAAGAAGGCGGCGTTCCCGGTCTGGGCGCAGGCGTAGATATCGGCCAGCGAGAAGGTCAGGAACGGCAGGCCGCCGTCAAAATTCACCAGGAACTGACCGTCTTTCGGCGGGGCAAGGCCCGGATCGGCGCGTTGGGCCAGTTCCAGGGCGAAGGCGTTCTCCACCCCGGTTCCGCCGGCGCGCGGGAAGGTGAGGGGGGCCTGGCGGACGATGCCGTCGCTGTCCTGCGGCAGGTTGACCGAGCGGACGTTGCGCAACCCGCCGGCGGCCAGCATGTGTTCGCGCACCGGCATCAACGGGGGGCCCTGGGCCTGCACCTTGGCGAGGACCATGCGCCCCGCGTCGCCGGCTTCTTTCAGCGCGCGGCGAAAGTCCCGTTCATAGCCGGGCTGCACGCTTTCCATCGAGGTCGGCAAGACGAAATCCATGCCGATGGCGCGGGGGGCGGCCTGGTTCACAGCGCGGATCACCGTGGCCAGCTGCGGTGTCCAGAGTTCCTTGGACAGGCCCTGGAAGGGGGGGGTGTTGTAGGTCGCCTCGTCGATCAGAATGACCGCGACCGGGCTTGCGGCGGCCGGCCGGCGTTGGCCGTAAACGCTGTCGCGCAGCCAGAACAGCGTGTCGACCGATAGCCCCGAGAGTCCGCTGCGCGTTCCGGGAGCCAGCATGGCCGCCGAGGCCAGAAGCACGGCGAGCAATCCGGCGATCAGGGATCCCAGCCGTCCGTGCGCTGCCCGGTCGGACAGCGATTTCAGTAATTTCGATAGGTGTGAATGCCAGAAAATCCGGCCGGTGGCCGGGGGGGGCGGCAAGGTCACCGTCTACTCGCCGTGGACTATAGCGGCACGAGCCGGGCGACCAGCGGTGCGTCGGCGCCGGCGGCGTCCGGCGCAATGCGGAAGACCAGGCTGCGCTTGCCCAGGCTGGCGCGGTAGAGGCCGCCCGCCGTGAGCTGGTTCTGGGTCTTGCCGAGATCGATGCCGGTTTTTCCGGCGCTGGCGGTCGCGAATTCCAGGGTGGATTCCGGCTGATCCAGCCGCTCGATCTTGATCGTGCCGGACAGCTTGGTCGTGATGAATGGAACGCGGCTACGAAGGGTCAGGTCGGGCTCCGGCAACCCGTCCGGGCCATGGCCGCCGAGCGCGCTGCGGTAGACGGCGCCGCCGCCCTGGTCGGACTGCGCGGCGGTGAGCTGCAGTTCGCCGCCATCGCATTCCACCCGGCGGCGCGTGACCTTGCCCTTTTCCACCGAGCTTTGCGCGGTGCCGATGGTGGCGCTGCCGCCGGTGATCGTCTCGCGCACGCAGGAGGCGAGGTAGTCGACCACCAGAACGCCGTCGGTGCCCAGGTTCACGACCATGCCAGGGGTCAGGTAATCCATCGCCTCCACGCCCTGCACGGGAATGGAGATGGATTCGACCAGCACGGCCGGGCGGTCGGCGGCACCCGCCGGACCTGTTGGAGCGGTGAGCAGCAGGGCGCCGATCACAAGGGCGGCGCATGTGCGCAAAATCTTCATCTGTCGATCTCCGTGGCATCCATCGCCGGGACGATGGTCGGATCGTGCGCTGTCAGGGAATGAAAATCTACCGCGCATCCAAGGCCCGCGTGGTTTGTGGCCTGCTGCCATTGAATGACGAACCGACCTCAACCGAGCGATGCGATCTAGCCATTTCTGGTCCATAGGGATGGCACGGAGTAGCGGCGGCGAAGGGGCCGGCGCGGGATGCGGGGGGCGGGCGGTTCAACGCCTGAGAGGGTGGTTTTAGGTTGAGGGTTGAGGGGGGCCGGCGAGATCCTTGGGGAGGGCACTTGCGTTGGCGGGTTGAAACCTGCCCTACGGTAGTAATATTGACTTGAACTGTTAGTCGAAAAGACGGTATTCTGATGGAATGGAAAAAATTCAGAATTCGTTTGCCGATCCGCAATCCGATTGGGCGCAGGCGCTGCCTTGGGAGGCTTTTCGGGAGGTGATCCGGGTGTTGCGCGGCTCGCTGCCGATACTGGGGGAGGATGGGGCGGATTCGGCGGGGGCCGGGGGACGGCAGGATCGGGCGGCGATGGCGGCGGTGGCCTCGTTGCGGCCGGAGACTGCGGCCGAGGGGCGGCTGGCGGCGCTGTTCGTGCTGGCGGAGGCGTGGGCGGCGGATTGTTTGCGGCTGGCGGGGGAGCGGCGGCGGGAGACGGGCGTCTCGATGAGGTGCAAGACGCAGGCTTTGAGTTTCATGCGGAAGGCGAAGAGCGCGTGGAGGCTGCTGGGGAAGGCGCAGGCGGAGCGGCGGGCGCTGGAGAAGGATGCGGAGGCGCTGGGGCGGGCCGAGTGGGCGGAGCATGCGGCGCTGGGGATGATGCGGGAGGGGTTGGCGGCGGAGGAGGCGGTTGGAGAGGTTGTGCCGGATGCCTCGGAGGCCCCCCACCCCGGCCCTGCCCACGAGGGGGTGGGGGAAGTGGTGGGGGGGGATTTTGGAGCGGGGGATGTATCGGAATTTGGATTGGGTTCGATTGATATGATGATTCCTCATGGTGTGAGTTGTGAGACGGAACCGAGGTCAGGGAGGGGATTGGCTCGGGTGCCAGCGTTTGCTGACGGATGAGGGGTGAAGGGGATGAGACGGTGGGGTGAGGGAGATGATGGGTTGCACCCACCCCATCAGCGGTGCTGTTGCCTAGGGCGCGTCGCGCCACATCTTGGGTCGCTTGCGTACCGGATCGAGCAGCGACCAGTCACCCTGTTCCACGACATGCCCCTTCGGGAACGGCGGGCGCGCTTCCATGTTGAGCGAGAGCATCACCCGGTCGTCGCGATAGTAGCATTGCAGGATCAGCCGGGAGAGGGCCGCGAGCGGGGCGCCGCCCTCGGCGCGGAATGCCGCGGCCGCTTCCTCCTGCCGGGCCTTGGCGGCCTCGGCGAAGCGGCCGGCGGCCAGCGTGTCCAGCCGGGCCAGCGCCTCTCGCACGGGGAGGCCATCCCGGCCCAGGCTCTTGAGCATGTCGGCCAGGATCGTTGGATCGTCGGCGCCGGGCACGCCGAACTCGGCGCTGGCGGGGATCATCAGCGCGGCCACGCTGGCCAGGGTGCGCTGCTGCTCGGGCGATAGTGTTTCCGTCTGGGTCTGAGACATCGCTTCCTCAATCGAACAAGGTGGCCAGGCGCTGCTTGATGCTGTCGGCGATATAGAGCGCCAGCGCCTGGATGGTGGAGGTGGGGTTCGCGCCGCCGGAGGTGACGAAGATGGAGCCATCCACGATGAACAGGTTTTTTACGTCGTGGCAGCGGCCCCATTCGTTGACCACCGAGCGTTCGGGATCGGCGCCCATCCGCGCGGTGCCGAGCAGATGCCAGCCGCCGAGGGCGATGGGGCTTTCGAACCCCACATCGTAGGCGCCGGCTTCCCGCAGGATCTCGGCGCCGCGGGCCATCGAATGGTCGAGCATGCGCAGGCTGTTCTCGCTGAGGCGGTAGTCGATTTTTGGGGCGGGAATGCCGTGGCTGTCGGTCAGCACCGGGTCGAGCGTGACACGGTTGTGCTCCTCCGGCAGATCCTCGCAGATCGAAACCATGCCCATGCGGTGGTTGTGCATGCGGCGATACGCGCGGTGGTGATCCTCGCCCCAGGGCAGCCGGCCGGTGGCCGAGCCTTGCACGGCGCCGTTGATCACGCCGATGCCGCGGCCGAACTGGTAGGTGTAGCCGCGCAGATAGCCGCGCGATGCATCGGTTTCGTAGAATTCCTGGCTCCACACGCACAAAGGCGGGCCGCGATAGCCGTCCGTCTCCTGGTCGAAATAGCCGTAGATCGCGGCATAGGGGTGGAACATCAGATTCTTGCCGACCAGGCCGCTGGAATTGGCCAGACCGTTCGGAAAGCGGGCGGAGGCCGAGTTCAGCAACAGGCGCGGCGTGCCGAC
>CAINEA010000523.1 GCA_903847525.1 uncultured Acetobacteraceae bacterium
CGGGGTTCCTATCTGTCCATTTCTCAGCGGCCGGCATGACGCAGGTCGTTGGGAAATGGATCATAGCGCAATTGAAGCGTACCACAAGAGAATTTGCAATGAGTATACAACGGAATAAATATCAAACAGCTTTAAATAATTACAGATAATTAATAATTTAATTAATTAAGCCAATTTAACTTGGATTTGTCGCGTAATGTCCGGTGCTTTTCATGACAATTTATCGTTTCCGTCCGATGTAGATTATCTGCTGTACACCATTTACCCGTGGCTGCATCAAGTGATGCTGTTGGCTAAAAACTTTGAAATCAGGCGGCTGAATTCGGCGGGATCGCGTGGTGCCTCGCCTTCCTGTACCCGGGCCAGATCAAACAGGACACCTGCAATATTTGCTACGGGGTCTTGCTTATCCTCCGTTACCGATCCCTTCTGGGCGGCGGCCAATGCCATGATCAAGGGGTGGTTCGGATTGATCTCGAGATCTGGCGGCGGTTGGTAGCCGGGTCGTCCGGATCGACGCATCAGGCGTTGCATCTGCAGGTCCGGACCGGCGCCAGCGGCGAGCACCACGGCGCTATCCACCAACCGAGTGCTGGCGCGAACATTTTGCACCGCCTCCCCGAGAGCTGTCTTCAGGGCGGTACAAAGCTCTGATATATCGGGGACCTCGCCATCCTGTGCGGTAAGGTCGGCGGCCGACTGGGTTACGCTTGCCAGTTTCTTGCCGTTGAAATCACCCAGCCGTTCCGGCCAAAAGGCATCGATTGGATCGGCGAGCAGCAGAACCTCAAGTCCGCGTGCGCGGAATCCCTCTATCTGCGGCGAGTTGCGCAATGTCGCTTCGGTCTCACCGGTCAGGTAATAGATCTTTTCCTGCTCCGGTTGCATTCGTCCGACATAGTCTTCCAGACCCGTCCAGCCCTCTTGGGTAGAAGATCGGAAACGCAGTAGCGGCGCTATTTCGTTCCGGTGCTCGGCATCGTCCCAAATGCCTTCCTTAACGATGGGGCCGAAATTTTCCCAAAAGGCTTCATAGTTGCTGTCATTCGCATCAAAATGTGCCTGCGAAACATCGTCGGGTTCTTTTTTATCGTCCGGCGGCACGTCCTGCCTGGCGCGGGTCTTCAGTTCGGTGATGACCCGGTTGGTCACGGCGCGGCGGATGCGGGCCAGTACCGGGGTGGTCTGCAGCATTTCGCGCGATACGTTCAGCGGCAGGTCCTCGGTGTCCACCACACCCTGCACAAAGCGCAACCAGGACGGCAACAGCGCGGCACGGTCCGTGATGAACATCCGTTTCACGTGCAATCGGACATGCGATTCCCGGTCGCCTTCGACCGGATCGAACGGCTTCATGCCGGGTATGAACAGCATGGCAAAGAATTCGATCGTCCCTTCGGCTTTCCAGTGCAGGCTCGCCCAGGGCTTGTCGAAGATGTTGCCGAGATGTCGATAGAAGCCGAGCGCCGATTCGTCCGTTACCTCGGATTTGGATTTGCGCCACAGGGCGGTGCCCTCATTTGCCGGCTTTTCGTCGCCACCGTCGGCGATGGTGATCGGCAGAGTGATGTGATCGGCCCATTTCCGAATGATCGTCTGTAGCCGAATTGGCTCCAGATATTCCTCGGCGTCGGCCTTTATGTGCAGCACGATATCGGTGCCGGGCTTTTCCCGCGTTGCGGGAGCGATGGTGAACTCGCCAGCGCCTTCCGAAGCCCAAATGAAGGCATGATCCATACCAGCCTTGCGGGAAGTGACCTCCACCCGGTCGGCGACCATGAAGGCGGAATAGAACCCGACGCCGAACTGTCCGATCAGGCTCGGGCGTTCATCGGCGGAAGCCGAGGCGAGTGCCTTGGCCGCGGCAGCCGTGCCGGAACGGGCGATTGTGCCCAAATTCTCGATCAATTCCTCACGGGTCATGCCAATGCCGTCATCGGACAGGGTCAGGGTGCGGGCAGCCTTGTCCGGGATCAGGCGGATCTTGGCTCCGACGGGCAGAGCAAGAGCCGGGTCGGTCAGCGCCTCGAAGCGCCGGCGATCGGTGGCGTCGGCGGCGTTGGCCACCAATTCGCGCAGGAAAATTTCACGTTCGGAATAGAGCGAGTGAACCACCAAATCGAGCAAACGCCCGACCTCGGCCCCAAAGCCGTGCTTTTCAATCGCCGATTCGTTTACCGTCGTTGTGTCTGTCATGGACCCTTGTGCTCAGCCTTTCCTACCCGCCATTCGCGCCAGCTCCTAAAGCTGCGGCGGCTTTTTGCCCCGGTCGACTCGGAGTCAACTTAGTACTTGTACCTACTTATTATGCGCCTTTGCATAATACATTTCAATATCCAATCCATAAAGTCATATTCTCCAGGTCGGAAGGCTTGCAAATCGGTCCGGCAACCTCAACCATCTGCGGATGACTGATTTCGCGCCCCGCGTGAAGGCCGTTCTTGGCCCGACCAACACTGGCAAGACCCATCTGGCCATGGAACGTCTGTTGGCCCACTCGTCCGGCATTATCGGGTTTCCGTTGCGCCTGTTGGCCCGTGAAAACTACGACAAGATGGTGGCGCGCAAGGGCGCCCGCCATGTGGCCCTGATCACCGGCGAGGAGAAGATCCTGCCGCCGGAGGCGCGCTGGTTCTCCTGCACCGTCGAAGCCATGCCGCTGGACCGGCGCGCGGAATTCGTTGCCGTCGATGAAATCCAGCTCTGTGCCGATCCCGACCGCGGCCATGTGTTTACCGAGCGCCTGCTTCGTGCGCGCGGTATGGTGGAGACGATGTTCCTGGGCGCGGAGACGATCCGTCCATTGCTCAAGCGCCTGATCCCGCAGGCGGAGATCGACACCAGGCCCCGGCTGTCGCAACTCTCCTACGCCGGTCCGGTAAAGCTCACCAAGCTGCCGCCGCGTTCCGCCGTGGTCGCGTTCAGCGCCGGCGAGGTATACGCCATAGCCGAACTGATCCGCCGCCGCCGCGGCGGCTGCGCGGTGGTGATGGGACGGCTGTCGCCGCGCACTCGCAACGCGCAGGTGGCATTGTATCAGGAAAGGGAGGTCGATTTCCTGGTGGCGACAGACGCCATCGGCATGGGGCTAAACATGGATGTGGACC
>CAINEA010000524.1 GCA_903847525.1 uncultured Acetobacteraceae bacterium
CACCAACCGTGCGCCGGGCGGACAATGCGACAGCAGCTCGACCGGAATGATCGACCCCGCGTACAGACACACCGGACACCGAGCCAGCAGGTCGCGCCCGCGCAGCGTGATCAGGTCGGCGG
The DNA here is from genome assembly GCA_903847525.1 of uncultured Acetobacteraceae bacterium. GTDB lineage: Bacteria > Pseudomonadota > Alphaproteobacteria > Acetobacterales > Acetobacteraceae > PALSA-911. Next base: position 123 of record CAINEA010000524.1, read on the forward strand.
CGCCCGGCCCGGCGCCGATGAAATGCACTGTCATGGCGAAACCGCGATCGCACAGGTTGCCCCGGCACTGGCAATGCGCGGCAGCCGCAGCCGTGCAAGCGGACCCGCCGCAGCCAGCGCGCTCCCCTCGGCGACGGAAGCGACACCCGTCGCCGCCTCGGCCCGCACGGACCGCGTGATGCAGCGCGGCTGCACGGCCGCCAGGTCTTCTGCCGATACCTGCAAAAGCGTCAGTCCGAGCAGGAAAGTGGCCGCCTGCAATCCTGGTTCCTCCGCCTTGAATGCCGGCGTGGCCAGCGCCCCGGGTTCACAGCCAGACAAGGCGGCCGCCCGCCGCACAAGGTCAGCGATCTCCTCGGCGGCGCATCCGCTCCGGCAGCCGATTCCGGCGACGATCATGGCTTGCTTCCCACCCATTGGGTCACCGGCATCGCTGGCCGGAAGCCATGCATCCGCCCGATCCCGTCCAGCCGTTCGACTGAAATACGCGTCAGCGAGCCGCCGTAGGTTGAATATGCCTGAAACAGCACGGCCTCGGTTTCAATAGTAATGGCATTGGCCACCATCCGCCCGCCTGGCTTCAGTGCGGCCCAGGCGGTTGCGACCACCCCATCCCCCTGCGCCCCACCGCCGATGAAGACCGCATCCGGTGCCGGCAGCCCGTCCAGCGCGGCCGGTGCGGCACCGGTAACCACGCGCAATTCCGGCACCCCCAACGCCACCGCATTACGCGCCACGCGCCCGGCCCGTTCGGCATGGTGCTCGATGGCAATGGCACGATTGGCAGGATGGCGCAGCATCCATTCGATGGAGATCGACCCGGACCCCGCACCGATATCCCACAGCAACTCCCCGCGGCGCGGCGCGAGCGAGGACAGCGTAACGGCGCGAATTTCGCGTTTGGTCAGCTGCCCGTCATGTTCGAAACAATCATCCGCCAGTCCCGTTGCCAAAGGAACTACCTGGGCCCCCGGCAACGCCGCGACCTCTATGCCGACCAGATTGAGCGGCGCCAGATCCTCCGGCATCTCCGAGTCCGCCGGGACCACCCGGATCCGCTCGCGCGGCCCGCCCAAAGCCTCCATCAGGTGGAGCCGGGAAGGACCGAACCCGGTGTCGCACAGCAGCGCCGCAACCCGCGCCGGCGTGCCCGCATCTTCCGACAAGGCGAGTATCCTCGCTTCCGGTTGCAGCAACGGCACAATCGCGGCCAGTGGCCGGCCGCAAAACGAAATGGTCGCGACATCCTGCAACGCCCATCCCAGCCGCGAGCACGCCAGCGAGAAAGCCGAAGGTGCGGGCAGACTTAAAATCTCCTCCGGCGCCACCACGCCGGCCAGCGTGCTGCCGATCCCGTAGCAATACGGATCCCCCGAAGCGAGCACCACGACCGGCCCGCCCCGCCGCGCGAGGATGGCCGGAAACGCATCGGCGATCGGGCTCGGCCAGGCCAAAGGCTCTCTACGAATAAGCGCGCCGGCCAGCGCCAGATGCCGCGCCCCGCCGACAACAAGCTCCGCATTTGCTATCAATGTCCGGGCCGATGCCGTCAGCCCCTCGACACCGTCCTCGCCAATTCCCACGATCGCCAACCAGCGCTTCATTTGCTGGCACCGGAGTTCTGAGCCCTATGCTGCGCGTCCTGATCCTCGGCGGCACCACCGAAGCCTCCGCACTGGCCCGCTCGCTGGC
>CAINEA010000525.1 GCA_903847525.1 uncultured Acetobacteraceae bacterium
GACCACGGGTCCTGGAACACCATCGTCATGGCCGCGCGCATCGGGCGCAGGCGGCGCTCGGGGAAATCCGTGATGTCCATGCCGGCAACGGTCACGCAACCGGCGCCGGGCCGCAGCAGGCGCAGGAGGCAGCGGCCGAGCGTCGATTTGCCGGAGCCGGACTCGCCGACGAGGCCAAGAATTTCGCCCTGGCGAACCTCCAGATCGACCGATTGTAGCGCGTGCACCGCACCGAAGCGTATGTCCACGCCCCGTAATTCGCCGACGATGGGTAGTCCGCTCATGACGCCGACCCGGCGAAATGGCAGCGGATCATCGCACCGTCGCGAACGACGAACGGCGGCTCGGTGCGGCAGGCCGATGCGGCCAGGGCACAACGCTCTCGGTAGAGACAGCCTTCCGGCAGCGCATAGAGATCGGGCGGCGCGCCGCCAATGGACCGGGCGGATCCCAGGCGCAGCCGCTCCGGCACCGCTTCCAGCAAGGCGCGCGTATAGGGATGGCCCGGGCGGGCGAAGATCGTCTGCACCGGGCCGCGTTCCACCACCAGGCCGGCAAACATGACCGCAACGTCGTCGCAGTACTGGGCTACGACGCCAAGGTCATGGGTGATGACGATGGCGCCGATGTTGCGCCGGCGCACCTCGCCATGCAGCAGGTCGAGAATCTGCGCCTGCACGGTGACGTCGAGTCCGGTGGTCGGTTCATCCGCAACCAGCAGGCGCGGTTCGTTGATCAGCGCCAGGGCTATGACCACGCGCTGCGCCATCCCGCCCGACAGCTCGTGCGGCCAGGCCGCCATGCGACGGCGGGGATCGGGAATACCGACTCCAGCGAGCATCGCCTCGGCACGCCGCAGCGCGTCGCCGCGGGAGATGTCGCGGTGCACCCGTTGCACGCGTACCAATTGCTCGCCGATGCGGGCCAGGGGATCGAGCGCGCTGCGCGGGGACTGCACCACCAGGCCGATGCGGCTGCCGCGCAGCCGACCGAGTTGCGTCTGCGATAGCGACAGCAGGTCCTGCCCCTCAAACCGCGCGCTCCCGCCGGTGACGCGCGCGGGGGGGCGGAGCAGGCCGAGAATGGAGGTGACGGTCAGGGATTTTCCGGCACCGCTCTCGCCGACCAGGCCGAGGATGCGGCCTTCGTCCAGGCTGAAGGAAACGCCGTTCAGCGCGTGCGCGACGCGCGGGCGATCGTCCAGGTCGCGCGTGACGAAACGCGTGTGCAGGTCCGCGACGTCAAGCAGCATCAGCCGCCGCCCCGGCGCGGGTCGAGCAGATCGGCCAGGCCGTCGCCCGCGAGGTTGAGGCCCAGGCTGAGCAGGATCAGCGCGATGCCGGGGAACACGCCGATCCACCATTGGCCGGTGACCATGTATTCCGCGCCCTGGCGGATCATCACGCCCCATTCCGGGGTCGGCGGCTGGATGCCCAGGCCCAGGAAGGCCAGCGTGGTGGAAATGCGCACCGCCCAGGCGGCGCGGACGGCCGATTGCGCCAGCGCGCCTTGCAGGGCGTTCGGCATCAGATGCACGAACAGCACGCGCGGCAGCGTGTTCCCGGCGGCGATCGCGCTTTCGACGAAGCCGCCGGAACGCAGGGCCAGCACCTCGGCACGCACCAGCCGCGCGAAGACCGGTGCGTCCAGCACGCCGAGGACCAGCACGACGTTGATCAGGGAAGGACCCGCTGCGGCGACGACCGCGAGCGCCAGGATGATCGAGGGAAACACCCGCACGGCGTCGAAGCCGCGCATCAGCGCCTCGTCCGTCCAGCCGCCGAGGTATCCGGTCAGCAGACCCACCGGCACGCCGATCAGCATGGCCACCGCCACGGCCGGCACGGCGATGCCGAACGCGTAGCGGATGCCGTGCAGCACGCGCGCGAAACCGTCCATCCCGTTCGCATCGGTACCGAACAGATGCTGGGCCGAGGGCGGCTGCATCAGGGCAAGGCTGTCCGCGGCGATGGGATTGTAGCGGGTGATCCAGCCCTCGAAGATCGCGGCGGCAACGAACAGGATCAGGATGGCGGCACCGATGGCCACCATCGGGCTGCGCCGTGCGATGCCGCAGGCGCGCGCGAGCGGCGAGAAGCCGAGCACCGAGGTGATCATGCCCGCGCCGCTCGCGGCTCGATGACCAGGACGATCAGATCGACCAGCAGAAAGACAGCGACCGAAAACAGCGCGAGCAGCAGCACATAGCCCTGCACGACGGCGAAATCGCCCTTGATGATCGCCTCCAGTCCGAACTGACCGACGCCGCCCCATGCGAACACGTATTCGATCAGCGACGTGGTGCCGACAAGCCCCGCGAGTTCCGCACCGATGAAGGTGATCACCGGCGTCGCGGCGCCGCGCAACGCGATCCGCGCGACCATGGCGCGCGGAAGCCCCTGGGCGCGGGCATAGCTGATATGGTCGGCGCCGAGGACGTTCAGCACGATCGCACGCACCTGGCTGACCACCGGTGCCGCGGTGGCGATGGCGACACAGAGCACCGGCAGGACAAGCTGGTGGAACGCCGAACGTGCCGCCTCCCTTTGGCCTGCCAGCAGGGCATCGATGAAGTAGCTGCCGGTGATGCGCGGCGGCGGCGTGAGCATCAGGTTCAGCCGGCCCATGCCGGGCGGAGACCATTCCAGGAAATAGAAGAATATCAGCAGCATCGACAGCGCGAGGAAATAGGTCGGGATCGAGAAGCCGACGAGCGCCACGAAGC